>JAOZRP010000015.1 GCA_029940125.1 bacterium | reverse complement strand
AGGAGTGAAGCATGAAAAAGATTAAAATTCTGGGCACCGGCTGCAGGAAGTGCCAGGAACTGGCCGAAAATGCCGAAACGGCGGCAAAAAATCTCGGGATTGACTACCAGTTGGAAAAGGTTACCGATCTGAACGACATTGTCGCCCACGGGGTGATGATGACCCCGGCCATCGTCATCGACGACCAGGTCAGGGCCAGCGGCAAAGTCCTCTCACCGGAAGACATTGAAAAAATGCTCGGTTAACAAGTGGTTGCCGGTCGACATACCCCAGGTCAAAAACAGTTCCACCACTGGAGGCTGGCAGCCGACAGAAAAACTCATTGATTTTTAGGAGAGACATGTGTACATTACTTTATAATATCAACAGTTTATCGCCGGGGTAAATGATATGAATCACAAGCTCATTTCATCCGGTCGGCATACGCTTCAACGGTGGTTGCCATTCCTGCGAGGCTGGCTGTCCGAAAACCATCCAACAGATTATCCCGTTGCCATTGCCCCTCACCAGCAATATTTCCCTTCTCTCACTGAGGCAAATGAAGATAAAGCTTCTCAATCCTGTTATCCCGAAATATTCCTTGTCTTTCTCTTGTCCGGATACCCTACAAAACTCTTTTTCGTTTCGGTAAAAAGCATGAACAGTCCATGTGGATCCGGTGTCATTCTTTTTATTACTGCCGGCAACAACCATTCGGACCGTTTCACAACAGTTTCGTTCTGTTGACTATTTTCTGGTCATTGCCTAGATTCAACTGAAATCAGTAGCTGGCCGGGCTGCTACGTAGCACCCAGGATGATAGACTGATTTTTTCTGCTTTAATTGTAAATATCCGCGACTGTTGATGACATCAACCTGCATGAGAAAGGAGGCTCTTATGGTTGAAAAAAAACGAACAGCTCTGGTGACCGGCGGCTCCCGCGGCATCGGCAAAGCCATCTGCAAACGTCTGGCGTCCGAGGGCATCAATATTGTAGTTGGCTACAACCACAATAAAGAACGTGCAGCTAAGTTGGTTGATGAACTGGAAGCAATGGGAGTCAAGGCGGCTGCCTTTCAGGGAAGTGTGGAGAATATTTATGAAGTTAAAAAAGTTTTCAGACAAACACTTGAGCAGTTCGGCTCCCTCGACATCCTGGTCAACAACGCCGGCATTACCGCAGACAAAACCCTGGTAAAAATGGGGGTGGAGGTCTGGCTGCGCGTTATCCAGATAAACTTATGCGGAACTTATCACTGCTGTCATGAAGCCCTGCAAAGCATGCTGCCCAATGGTTATGGCCGCATCATCAATGTCAGTTCCATTATTGGCCTGACCGGCAATATCGGCCAGTCGAATTACGCCGCTTCCAAAGCCGGGGTCATTGGCTTCACCAAGTCGCTGGCGCTGGAAGTGGCCACCAAAGGGGTAACGGCCAACGTTGTCGCCCCCGGATTCATCGAAACGGAAATGACCAGGAAAATTCCTCCTGAGATCTATCGCAGCATCGAAGCTAAGATCCCGATGAAACGTTTCGGCACCGTGGAGGAAGTTGCCCGCCTGGTCAGCTTTCTGGCCGCTGATGAATCCGCCTATATTACCGGCCAGGTGTATGGCATTAACGGGGGTCTGTATATGTAAGTGCGGGACAGCTCCTGAGAATTGTCATAAAGGAGGCTGATCATTTCGCAACCAGCTTTTACCGGTTGCGCAGTACACTTTGCGCCATTGCACCAGCAACGAGAGGGAATAATTCAATGAACAAGGCATCTACGGACCAGGAAACCATAGCCGCCTACCAGGCTCTGATTGAGAATATGGGCCGAATTACGGCACAATGCCAGGAACTTGTCAATGCCTTCAGTCAGCAGCAACCCCCTTCCCAGCCGAAAGCCACTGACATCGATCCGTTCAACATCAGCAACACGTTTATCGAGCTTGGCAAGGCCATGATGGCCAACCCCGAACGTCTGGTTCAGGCCCAGATGTCGCTCATGAACCAGTATGCCGATCTCTGGCAAAAAATGCTGCATAATTCGGGAAAGCCGGAAAAGCCGGAGGGTCAATCAACGTCCGGCGGGAAAAAAGGAGATCGTCGATTTAAAGACGCCGCCTGGGAAGAAAACCCGCTGTTTGAGCATCTAAAGCAGGCTTATCTGCTGACGGCTCAACATATTGAAAAAACCGTGGCTGAAACTTCAGGATTAGATGAGAAAGAGGCCCGTAAGGCTGCATTTTACACCAGGCAGTTTGTCGATTCCATGTCACCCAGCAATTTCCTGCTGACCAACCCCGAGGCCCTGAAGGAAACCATCGACAGCAAGGGTGAAAACCTGGTGCGGGGACTGCGCAATGTTATCGAGGACTTAAAGGCTGGCGAAGGGCAGTTGAAAATCCGGCAGACTGACACCAGTGCCTTTGAAGTCGGAGTCAACATTGCCACCACCCCCGGCAAGGTTGTCTTCCGCAATGAGCTCATGGAACTGATCCAGTACGCCCCGTTGACCAAAACGGTTTTTCGGCGCCCCCTGTTGATCATTCCCCCGTGGATCAACAAGTTTTACATCCTTGACCTGGAGCCCAAAAACTCTTTTATCCGCTGGTCAATCAGCAAAGGATATACTGTTTTTGTGATTTCATGGGTAAACCCCGATGCCAAGCTGGCTGAAAAAAACTTTGTTGATTATATGCATGAGGGGATTTTTGCCGCTTTGGACGCTATTGCCATGGCTACCGGCGAGCGTGAAGTAAACACCGTGGGCTACTGCATCGGCGGCACGCTGCTGGCCAGCACCCTGGCCTACATGGCTGCCCGGGGGGACAAAAGGATCAAGGCGGCTACCATGCTGGTCGCCCAGGTTGATTTTTCAGAACCGGGGGAGCTTGAAGTCTTCATTGATGAAGAACAGATCAATGCCCTTGATGAAAAAATGAGCGAAAAAGGCTACCTTGAGTCTTCATCCATGTCGACCACTTTCAACCTTTTGCGGGCCAATGACCTTATCTGGTCCTTTGTGGTCAACAACTATCTGCTGGGCAAGGAGCCTTACCCCTTTAATTTATTATACTGGAACCAGGATTCCACCCGCATGCCGAGAGCCATGCACCTCTTTTATCTCCGGGAAATGTACCTTCACAATCACCTGGTAAAACCGGGAGCAATCGTTTTTGATGACGTCCCGATTGACCTGACCACCATCAAGGTACCCATGTATCTCCAGTCAGCCCGGGAAGACCATATATCCCCCTACCCTTCAGTTTTCAAAGGCGGGCACCATTTCCAGGGACCGGTACGCTTTATTATCGCCGGCTCGGGACATATTGCCGGGGTGATCAACCCTCCCGCGGCCCATAAATATCATTACCTGGTCAATGAGAAGCAGCCGGACAACCTCGATGAATGGCTGGCCGGAGCCGAGGAACACCCGGGGTCATGGTGGCCTGACTGGCACCGATGGCTGTACCGGAGATCGGGCAAGAAAATTCCAGCCCGCAGGCCCGGCGATGGTCAGCTCAAACCCCTGGAAGACGCCCCCGGTTCCTATGTCAAGATGAAATGATGAACGACTCTTTTCAAGACATCGTCACCTCCATCATGGAGATCAATAAAGAGTTTCTGGAATCTTTGACCGGCGCTGGTGAACAGATGCTGGCCCAGCATGACCAGGCCTGGCGTGAGTGGAAGCGGCAGCTTGCGACTGACGATCAGCCGGCCTGGCAGAAATTGATTGCCGCCTACCAGCAGGAGCAGCTGAATTTCTGGACCCGGCTGGTTCCGGAAAGCATGCGCCGGGACCCGGACATGCTTGAATCATTTTCCCAGGTTGTTGACAGCCGCTTTGCTGACCAAGAATGGGATGAAAACCCAATCCTGCAGCTGCTCAAGCAGTCGTATCTGCTGGCTTCAAAGAACCTCGTATCCATGGTCGATGCCCTTTCCCTGCCCCCGGATGAAAAAAGAAAGTTGACGTTTTATGTAAAACATCTTCTTGATGCCCTGGCCCCGACGAATTTTTTCATGACTAATCCTGAGGCCATCAAGCGGGCCATGGAAACCGGGGGAGAAAGCCTGGTCAGGGGACTGGAAAACCTGTGCAAGGATATGAAGCTGGGCCGCCTCAGCATGACGGATGAGACGGCCTTCACCCTGGGGAAAAACCTGGCCGCGACCCCGGGGGCAGTCATTTATGAAAATGAAATCATGCAGTTGATCCATTACCAGCCAACCACGGCATTGGTTTTTGACCGGCCTCTCTTGATTATTCCCCCGTACATCAACAAATTTTACATCCTTGACCTGCAGCCCCATAACTCCTTTGTCCGCTATTGCCTTGACCAGGGATACCAGGTTTTTTTGCTTTCCTGGGTAAACCCCGATCAGCAGCACAGCGAGCTGGGTTGGGACGACTACGTAGAAAAGGGGATTCTGGCCGCTCTGGAGGTGGTTGGAAACGTTGCAGGGGAAAAGAAAATCAATATCGTTTCCTGGTGCATCGGCGGCACTCTGCTGGCCACCGCCTTGGCGGTTCTTGAGTCTCGAAAAAAAATAAACCGGATTGCCTCGGCCACCTTCCTGACCACGATGCTTGATTTTTCCGATCCGGGAGATTTAGGCGTTTTTATTGATGAAAGCTACCTGGAAAGCCAGGAGAAAAAGGCCAGTATAACCGGGTTCATCCCCGGACAGGACCTCTTTTATTCTTTTTCCCTGATCCGGGCCAATGAACTGATTTGGGCCTATGTGGCTAAAAGCTATCTTCAAGGAATAGATCCGCCACCCTTTGACATCCTTTACTGGAACAGTGACCCAACCAATCAGCCGCCCAAGTTATACAGTTATTTTATGCACAACATGTTCAATGGCAACCGGTTGATAGAACCTGGCGCTTTGAGGGTCTGCGGGATACCGATTGACCTCGGCAAAATCAAAACGCCGACGTATTTCCTTTCCACCATCAATGACCATATCATTTCCTGGAGAACAACGTTTACCGCTGGCAGGTTCCTGTCCGGTTCCAGAACCTTTGTCCTGGGCGCCGGCGGTCATGTTGCCGGAGTTATCAACCCTCCCGGGCAGCAGAAAAAACACTACTGGATCAATGGGGATGAAGGATCAGAGCCGGATCAATGGCTGAAGACGGCGACGAAGGTTCAGGGAAGCTGGTGGACGCACTGGAGCCGGTGGTTGAAAAGGCGGGCGGGGAAAAAGATAACGGCACCTGATCAGCAGGGCAATGATCACTACCGGATGATTGAAAAGGCACCAGGCCGTTATGTCAGCAAAAGAATCGATTTCCTGAGCTGCCGGGCTGGAGATGCAAAAAGAGATAAAAACAAGGGGCAGGAATAAAACCTGCCCCGGTTCCGTAGCTTACTGTCTTTCCATGGTGTCAGCCAGGTAATCCAAGCCGTCAAGAACTAATTTTCGGTAGTCATTGTAGCCCTTCTGGCTGTTGACCAGCCATTCCTCATACTGTTTCATGAAATCACTGTTCATGTCAGCATGCTGATTCAGGAACATCCTCAGCATTTGTTCACTGTTTTTCTGGAACAGCTCAAAATTATCGAATGCGGTTTTATAGTACATTTTTGCCATTGAAAACATTTCTTTAGGTATCATGATGCATCTCCTCATCTGCTGGTGTCCTGGCATTCTGCCATAGACACTGTTATTGTTCCCTGCTACCCCCGGGACCCCAACCTGAGGCCGCCGTGGATAAAGTAAACATCCCCGGCGCACGCTTCATTACGATAAAGTTCACCGACCAGCGACGTCACTTCTTCCGGCTCAATCAGGCGCCCGATCGGCACCTGGCCTAAAACCTTGTCAAGCACCCGCTCATCCATGCTCTTGACCATCTCGGTCCCGGTATACCCCGGGGCAATGGCCACGCAGCGCAACCGATGGGACAAACCCTGACGAAAAAAGGCGGCGGTCATAACCTTGGGGATGACCGACATCGCTGCCTTGGATGATGAATAATTGATCTGCCCGGCAGTTCCCAGTGAACCAATAGAAGAAACGAGGCAGATAAGTCCCCTGCAATCATGGTTGATCATCTGTTCAGTACATTCGCGGACAGTCAGGAAAACACCGGTCAGATTGACGTTCAGAACTGACTGGAACTGTTCCAGCGACATTTTGCTCTTTACCTTGCCCGTCCTCCGGTCGGTTGAGACCATGAAGCCGTCCTTGGTAATGCCGGCAAAGGGAGCCACAAGGTTGATCTTCCCATATTTTTCGATGGCGGTTTCAGCCAGGCGGGTGCAATCATCTTCTTTGGTGACATCGCCAACCAGGGTCGTAACTTCTCCACCCAACGCCTCAAGCTCAGCCCTCGTTTTCTCCAGGCAGTCAGCCGCCATGTCAAAAATGATTGCTTTCCCCCCCTGTTTGACCCAGTACGTTGCCAGGGTCGCGCCGATGCCGCGGCCACCGCCAGTGATGACGGCAACCGAATCCTTTATTTCAAGCATTATCTTCCTCCTTTGGGGGATCACAGGCAAGGATCCCCGATTAAGCTATTGATTATTTTTCAGTCGTGCTTTTAACCGTTTTAATGCCCTTATCAACAACCGGTTTGGCTACCTTACCTGCTGCTGTCCTTTCAGCAACACTCTTTGCCGCAACGGCCCTGGCAGCGGCTGGCTTCCTGGTTGATGTTTTAGCCGCAACCCGGGTTGCCGATGTTTTCCGATTGGATGCCGGAACATTGCTGCCTGGCACCCCGGTTGTTTCAACTTTCGCTACTGTTTTCGGCTTTTCCACCACGTTTGATTTCACCGCCGCTTTCGGTTTCACCGCTGCTTTTGCCTTTGTCGCTGCTTTCGGCTTTGCCGCCGGCTTTCGTACTGGCTTTTTCACCGTGGCTGCGCTTTTTGCGGATACTTTTTTCGGGCTGGCTGCGGGTTTTCCCGCCGCTGCACCTGCCGTTAAAGTCATCCTGGCAGCCTGATCCTGCCTGGCTTCCAAATCCAGATGAAAACGAACCGGGCCGCGATAATTATCGCCGAAAGTAGTATGCAGGGCACACTGTGACTCAGGATGTGACCAGGAAGTGGCGATGGCCGCATGACCTTTCGGGAAAACCGTCACTTCAGCATCGATATAATCACAGGCAGCTACCGCAGCGGCACGATCAACGAGGTCATCGGCAGCAGCAACGCAGATCAGCATCTCGATATTTTTTTCCGCCAGCCGCTTGAAATTCAGCTGACGACCAAAAAGCCGGATGGGGAGGGTGCCGTCTTTATCGACGGGAATGGCATACGAATCGAAACTGATTTTGGTGATCGCTACCGGCATGTCCACCTGTTCATAAAGCAGCCAGTAGTTGATGGCCAGAGCAGTTTTACCCACCTGCTTGCCGCTTTCCATGAATTTTTCAAACATCGCCAGGTCACGATAAAAATTCACCAGCGGAGCTTCAGTTTCAATGCTTTTCAGCTTATATACCCAGCTCATGATTTTGCCGTTCACCACTGGCTTGCCATTGGGCAGGTTCTTGATGGCATAGCCAAGCTCTGTATATTTATCAGGTATGTTCTGCATAAACTCAGCCAGGGCGACGCTGCGCGTTCCATCAAGGGGAGAGACACAGGTTATCAGGCTATCGACCAGACCATCCAGTTCTCCCGACAGCATGGCCAGGGTCGCGAAAAATCCACCCTGGCAGTAGCCATTCAGGGTCAGCGCTCGACCATGGTCAGCTTTGATTTTCTCACAAAAAGTTCGTGTATCGCGGACATCGTCCTCACCGGTCATATCCTGCACGGCAGGGGTCGTGGCAATATCCTTGACCACCCGGATATAGGTTGGCACCCCCTGGTTGGCATAGGCATGGGCATAGCTTTTCTGCTCACCGGGAAGAAAACAGAGAATATTCTCTCCCAACACATAGGGTGGGATCAAAAGCACCGGCTTGCCATTGTTTCTTACGGCTACCTTCTTGTCTGACGGCAAAACCTGGTAGAGGAAAAAACGGTCTGTCTCCGCCACTTTTTTGTAGCCCGGCTGGTCAAAGTGAAAACCATATTCAGCTTTAATATTGCGAATTGCCTGTGGGTAGTCACAAACAACGGATTCAAACAGTTCCGCCTGCTTGCGGGCATACTCAAACAAGGCTTCGGCATCGCCGTTTTCGTTGATGCTGCTCAAGGCGGCATTCAAAGCCCGGCCCAGGGCACGCATATGGAATTCCGTCATGCTGACCAGTGTACTTTGGAATGCTTTCCCGGCTAATTCAAAATTAAACTCCAGCAGGTCGGAAAAATCCTTAAAATCATCCAGGGAAGGGATCATTTCAGCTTTTTGCCGCTGGACTTCAAGAAAACTCTGGATGGCATATTTCTGCGGTTCGGCAAACCGTTCCAGATAACTGGCCATACCCTCGCTGAAAGATGCAACGGATTTCTGCGAATTCATATATAACTCAAAGAGTTTTGATTGCAACTCGGTCTGTTGCTCCAGGGAATCAACCAACTGGTTATACATTTGATCAAGCATTACTTTTGCTGCTTCGGCGTCACCTTTATTCATTTCCATTCAAACAACTCTCCTTAACCTAACTGGTTTCCATCCGGAAACTCCCGTTTCGGATGAATTCAAACTGACAACAACAAGGGAACAGTACGTCTTTTCACGGGTTGCCGACCGCTCTATGGAAAAAGAGCGGTGCGCCATTCACCAATTGCCATTTCCCGAAAAATCCGGCTTCATTAATGAGGCGCACCGCTACACAGTTCTGCAAATAGATGGTGAAATCCCGTTCTTTAGAAGCTTTTCAACATGTTTGCATAAGCAGTATCAACCAGCTTTTTAAAATCTTCCCGGCCCTTCTTGTAGCTTGCCAACCACTCGTCAATGGCTTTTTTTGCTTCCGCGGGAAGCCATGAAGCCTGCTCGATAAATTTGTTGGTCATTGCCTGGGTCTGCTCCTGGATGGTAACAATACTCTGAAAGGCATTGTCACAAGCCATTTTGTTCATTTCCAGCATCTGTTTCATCATTTGTTTCTGGTCCATTTTTTTCTCCTTCGTTTGTTTTGCTTGCGTTTGCTTCTGATTCATAAGACGCTCCTGAGCTTTGCAATTGATATAAGCCGCCGACATTTGTCATCCCCACCTTTTTCGGAAATCAGCAGCAACTTGGCCCTCATATACACCTCTCTACCGGGCCTGTCAAGAAAAAAATGTTGCACTGCACACAAATTATACGCAGGACATTTTAAGCTTGAAAAATAATTATTTTTAAGTTATATCGTATTCTTATATGACAATTACCATGCATATTACAATGATCACCCTGACAATAAACTTACTTTTTTTGTGCGCCGCATAAATTATTTTTGATGAGAAGGAAGGAATCGGGATTTGGAAAAAATAACATTAAAAAAATATTCCAACAGAAGGCTTTACAATACCAATAACAGCAAATATGTCACTTTGCAGGAAGTTGCCGAACTGATCCGCGGGGGATCGAACGTTGAGGTCGTTGATGCAAAAAGTAAGGAAGATGTTACGTCGCTCATTCTTACCCAGATCACCCTTGAAGAAGCCAAGCAGAACAATTGCCTGCTGCCATCACCACTACTCCATACCATCATCAAATATGGAGATAATCTTTTAATTGAATTTTTTGACAACTATCTGCAGCAAAGCATAAAAAATTTCATTGACTACAAAACAGCTACCGCCGCCCAATACGAAAAATGGCTTGAGCTTTCCCAGAACATGGCCGAGCTGGCCAAAAAATCCACGGATGGGGCCCAACTTTACCAGGAATTGTTTGAAAATCTTTTTGGTCGGAATGAGAAATGAAATAATTGCGGGACAGTGGGCCGTAGTTGTTTTTATGAATCGAGAAACTTCGGGATTCCCAGTTCAATCCCTTTTCCCGGAATAACCATGAGCGTCGAGGTGCCGTGGGCCACCAGGTCTCCCTGCTCATCCACTACCCTGGCCTCGGCGTAACAAATGGTTTTTCCCGGGCGAAGGCAGGCACCCTCCGCGCTCAGGAGGCCTGTTTTAACCGGTTTCAGGTAGTTGAGCTTGAGGTCCACGTTTACCAGCCCGGCATCTTCCGGCAGCCTCGCGAATGCGGCCCAGAAGGTGGCCGTATCAATCAGCGTTGCCATCACGCCGCCGTGAACGATGCCGTAGGGCTGCAGATGGCAGACTTCCGTGGCCAGCTCCACCTTCGCCTGGTCCCGGGAAACGGAAATCAAGCGCATGCGCATATGATGCGGGAAAGGACTGGAACTGATCAGTTCATAGAGCTTTCGCAGGTACTGGTCATTTAATTTCCGCATGGCTCACTTCTTCGGAGAAACCGGGGGTTTCCCGCCGGCTTCCGGTTTCGGAGAATCTTTCGACTCTTTTTTCTTCTCGTCCTTCTCCTGGCAGAAATCAGCCGGATCATGGGCGAAAAGGTGGCCGATAAGGCCGTTGACTCTGAAAATGCGCTGATCGCCCTCAAGGCGGACATAGGTATGCATGAAGTCAGCCGCCACCTTGCCCACCACCAGACCCATCGGCTTGCCGGCGGCGATGCCATGCACCCGGATGCCTTTCTGCTCGTCAACCTGGTAGTCGGCAAACTTCTCCTTGCCGGAAGTTACCAGGCTGTCAAGCCTGAGTTCCTGCAGGGCGGCAAGGATGTGCTCAACCATCTCCGTTTTTACCTCGCATTTCTCCATCCCTTCCACCTGCCAGCGATCGTCTTTTTTTACCAGGGTCACCGGTTTCTTCTCCGGGGCGGCAAACTCCAGCCGCTGCCAGCTGGAAGCCTCGACGGCCGCGAACGGCCGCTGAACTTTCGGCTGATGCCGCCCGGCATCCTCACGAAGCATGAACCAGTAGAAAGTGCCGCATACCAGCAGCACAACGATAACCAGGATGGTATTTTTACTTTTCATTGCCAAAAACCCTCTCAATATTCGCGCGGTTCCTCGTCCATGGATACCGCCTCAGCCAAACCCAGCCAGCCGACGGCTTTCCCATGCCGCGCCCAAAAGCCTTCATCCATGATTCTGCCGGCGGCTATTTCATCAACCTGGCTATCCGCTTTTTGATCCGCCGGCGACGCCAGCGCCAGTGCAGCAGGCCGGCCAGGATCAGCAGCAACGGCACCAGGAGGATGTCGGCGTAGATCACCGCCTGCTGCAGGCCCGGCTCCAGTTCCTTCAACGGCCGGTTGCCCAGCCCCCGGGAACGGATGCCGATCAACCCCTCGTCCTGCAGCAGCCAGTCAATGCTGTTAAAGAAAAACGAGGCCATCAAACCGTCCAGGAAGTCATCTTTCATGAAGTCGTTGCAGCCAACCAGGATCAGCCTGCCCTTGTCGGTGCTCTTCACCAGGGCCTGCTGCAATTCCTTGACCGGGGGAATATCCTGCTCCGGCGCCTCTTCGGCAGCTTCGGCCTTGTCCTGGTCTTTCTTCGCCGATTTCTTTTCCTCTTTTTTCGGCTGCGGCTGGGGCAGGGGATGATCGGCAAAATAGCTGGAAAGCTTGCCGGTCACCGTGGCCGCCACCACGTAGGGACCCTCGTTGAAGCTGTCCACGGCATAGTTTTTATAAGGGTCGATATCAAAATTCTTGGTCTGCCTTTTGCTCTTCGGCGACGAGCGGACCAGCCAGGTAAAAGTGCCGGTGCCCCCGTCCAGGGGCTCAACGGTGCTGACAAAAGGAAAATGCAGGCTCTGGAAATCGGAGACGATCACCTGGCTGCGGTTTAAGTCAACCAGCTTGGGGAAAAGCGGGTAGTCCACCATGTTGGAAATCATGAACTGGCCCTGACGCCTCTGGATGGAAATCCGCTCATTGAAAGCGTCCATCAGCAAATCTTCATTGATGGTCACCCCGTAGGCGTGCAGCAGCTCATCAAGATTGTTGCCCTGGTTGCGCCAGGCGGCCATCACCTGCAGGTCGCTGCGCAGGGGACTGGCGAAAAAGGCCACCCCTTTGCCGGCCATGACGTAGCGGTCAATGAGGAAAAACTGCCAGGGGGTCAGCTTTTTCCTCGGGGCCAGCACCACCAGGGCATCGGCCAGGTCGTCAAGCTCCTTCGCCGCTCCCAGGTCAAGGAAAACCACCTGGTACTGCTGTCGCAGCACCTGAAGCACCTGGCGCAAATCCCGCTGCACCAGGGGTACATTGTCGGTGGCAATGGCCACCCGGGGCTGGCGGTCGGAAGTCAGTTTCCGGATCAGGCTGGTGATCTTGTAGTCCAGGTCATCGGTTTTCTGCACGTAGGGAATGATTTCACTCTTGTCACGGTAATACAAGGCCATGCCCAGGAAGCAGTTTTTGACCTCCAGCTTGTTGCTGGACACATCGGAAAGCTGGATCTGGGGAATGCCCAGCTGCTTCATCTGCTTCTTCACCTCCGGATCCAGGTCCGGGTCGATGAATTCGTAATGCAGGTTCTGGCCGGCATAAACCTGGTACTCCTCCAGCTTCTCGCCGATAAAGCGGCGGTACTCGCTGTAGGGAAAAGGGAGTTCCGTGGAAAAGTAAACCTTCACCTGCAGAGGGTCGTCGAGTTTTTGCAGCAGCTGGCGCGTATAGGCCGGCACCGTGTAAATCCGTCCTTCACTCAAATCCAGGCGCTTATAGATTTTCAGGGAAAGCAGGTTGACAAAAACCAGGATTCCCACCAGCGCCAGCATGGCAACCAGGGCGTTAAAGCCGTATTTTTTCTTGGCATCCATGGTTCAGCCCCTCCACTTGCGACGCTGGACATTATAAAGGGACCAGCAGAAAAAGAACACAATCACGCTCAGGTAATAGACCAGGTCGCGGCTGTCGATCACTCCCCGCGACAGGGCCTTGAAATGGTTTTCGATGCTGAAATAGCCAATCACCCTGGCCAGCGGCGGGGGCATCCAGGCAATAAACTTGTCGATGATAAACAGGCAGAAGGACACCAGAAAGCTGAGGATAAAAGCCGACAGCTGGTTTTTCACCGTGCTGCTGGCCCACAGGCCCACGGCCATGAAGGCCGCCCCCATAAGCAGCAGGCCGAAATAGCCGCTGAACAGGGCGCCAAGATCCGGATTGCCCAGGGAAACAATGGTCAGCACATAGGGAAAGGTCAGCAGCACGGCCAGCGACATGAGCACCAGGGCCGCCCCGTATTTGCCGGCGATCACCGCGAAGGAGGTCACCGGGTAGGTGAAAAGCAGCTCTGCGGTTCCATGCTTCTGTTCTTCTGCCAGCAGGCCCATGCTGATGGCCGGAACGAAAAAAACAAACATCAGGGGAGCCATGGCAAAAAACCCCCGCAGCGAAGCCTGGCGGTCAAAAAAAAGATTGGCGGCAAAAAACCAGCCGCAGATCAGCAAGTACACCACAATGACAATATAGGCAACCGGCGAATTGAAATAGGAGGACAACTCCCGGCTGCAGACGGTCAATCCTTTTCTCATGCAACCCTCCTGACATCATCTTCATCGACATTTTCACCCAGGGTCAACTGTTTGAAAACATCTTCCAGGCTCAGGCGCTGGCGATACAACTCCAAAAGCGGCCAGCCCTCATCCCGGACCACCTCGTAGACCAGTTCGCGCAAATCGCCCGCCTCTCCTTCCCGGCCGATGACCAGCATGCCGGTCACCCCGGGTTCGTCAACCGCCAGCTCTTCCACCCGGGCCACGGCGGGAATGGCCTGCAGCTTTTCCAGACCGGCTGCCGGCTGCCCCTTGAACAGCACCCGAACAATCTCTTCGCTGCCGGCCCGGGCCGCCAGTTCATCGGGGGAACCGTCGGCCACCAGTTTGCCCCGGTTCATGATCAGAATCCGGTCGCAGGTGCTCTGGACCTCGGGCAGGATATGGGTGCTGAGGATCAGGGTCTTCTCGCTGCCCAGGGTTTTAATCAGCTGGCGGATTTCACCAATCTGGTTGGGGTCCAGACCAGAAGTTGGTTCATCCAAAATCAGGACCGGAGGATCGTGAATAATGGCCTGGGCCAGCCCCAGACGCTGGCGGTAGCCCTTGGAAATCTGGCCGGCACTTTTCTCCAGCACCTCCCTCAATCCGCAGACGTCGATCACCGACCGCAGCCGCTCCCGCACCTGCGCCGCCGGGATTTCCCGCATGCGCACCACGAACTGCAGGTGGTCAAGGACGTTCATGTCGTCATAGAGAGGGTTGTTTTCTGGCAGATAGCCGATGGCCCGGCGCACGGCCAGGGATTCGGTCAGCACGTCATGGCCGGCCACCGAAATGCTGCCGCTGGTGGGTGCCAGGTAGCCGGTCAGCATTCTCATGGTGGTGCTTTTGCCGGCGCCGTTGGGTCCCAGCAGGCCGAGAATCTGGCCCTTGGGAACCTCGAAGGAAATATCATCGACCGCCGCCTGCCGTCCATAATACTTGCTCAGTGAAGTAACGGTAATCATGCGATGATCCCCCTGAAGCAATTTCCATCCGGAAACTGCGGTTTCCGGATGGACTGTTAGCGGTCGGCCCTCAGCTTAACAGCTTGTTTTTTCAATGTTGTACTGGAAGCTGACTGCAGATCGCTGAAAGCATTCAACAAAAAATGAATGTTCCCGATGAACACGAAAAAATTTCTCAATCCAAGTCACAGTGAACAAATGGAATATAATCTCTCCTGTTCTTTTGTCAAGGGGAGAAAAATTTATGGAAAACTCATGAAAAATTATTTTTTTATTTTTTTCCTTGACAGCTTCCTTTTTACCTGATAAATAATATTAAAATTATTTAGATAATATTTCAAATACATTTAGCAAGGAGGCCGATCATGTGTATGAAAATTGAATTACCCTGTGAGTGCGGAAAAGAAACTGCCCAATTTAATAATTTAAACAATATCCTGCCACCTTCGGTCATTGAAAAAGTTTACTGTCCGGAATGCAGCGGCAGCATTGAAATAGACAAAGATACCATGCTGGCGGACAACGGCTGGATCATTCAATACGACATGGATCAGGTCAGGTTTTTACTGGCTAAAATCGGGATTCAGGCAGACCGGGTAACCCCCGAGTTCGTTTTTGATGAACGGTACTCAACCTGGCAGGGCGTCACCCCGACCGACATGGTGCAGAGCATCAAAGAACGGGAAGAAATCGTCAAACTGGCCAAAGTGGACAAGAAAAAATACATAGAAACCATTAAAGCATGGAGCATCAACCGCATGCAGGCCTTCATGGAAGCCGGCTGGCGCAAAGCCCAGCCGCGAACTGCTTAGCGATTATTTGTTGCAAACCTCTCTCCCCTCCTCAGTTAGGAAGACCGGCGTGGACTAACCAACCCGCCGGTCTTTCTGTTGTTTTACCCCTCGTGTCATCCGATTCCGGATGTAAATCAAGCTGAAAAAGCCTGACATCTGCCGCATTTTTTCAATTTCAATCAACCCCCTTGACGATGAGGGAACAAAAGCAATATACTTAGGTTGTACGTAACAGGACTATAAACTAATGCGGGGATGAATCCCACAACCCAAGCAGGTCTTTCCGGCCCGCAACCCAAATCAGGGTATCAG
>JAOZRP010000581.1 GCA_029940125.1 bacterium | reverse complement strand
TGGCCGAAAACCGTCAGGTCAAGCATGATAGAATCTCCTCAAAGTTCTTTTTATTTTTGCCATTGTTCAGCGGCCGGCGGAGCCACTCAATGGCAAGTTTTGGCCGTAGCCGGTCAATTCCAGGTAGCCCTCGCCTTTAACCGTTTTTTCCCCGTTCCGATTTTCCGCAGCCGTGATGCTCCCTTCCCAGTAGATGGTGCGGGTGGTTTTCATGGTTTTCATTTCCTGATTGACCATCTTCGGCCGCAGGGAAAGTTCCAGCACCCGTGGTTTTTTCAGGGTCAGTTGCCACCACAGGGGCCAGCTGATGCCGGTGTCGGGACTTTGCCAGCGCCGCTTTGCCGCCGTCAGGGAAAAATCCGCTCGGTGCAGGTGTTCATAGCGGCCGTCCGGGAAAATGAACGTGCCGCTGGAAAATGGGGAGACAGTGCCGTCTTTTCGCCGCAGCTGGTAGATCATCAGGCTGCTGCCGTCATCCAGGTGCAGGCTTATCCAGTCCCAGCCCTGCTGGTCTTTGCCCAACTGGCTGGTGGCGAATTCGTGGTCGTACCAGCTGAGGCCAGAGACCCGGTACGGTTTGCCGTCCAGGGTGATGGTACCGCTGGTCAGAAGCCGGGGCAGGGAATAGTAGTAGGATGCCTGTCCTTGTCCAGGGCCCTTCCGGCTCAGGCCCCGGTCGCCGTGCAGGATGGGCCGGGGATAATCGGGAGAGAAAGTAAAATCCAGTGCATAATTGTCGGTCTGGCAGTGGAGGCTGATGGTTTTGTTTCCGTCCCACTGGAGGAGGTTGCCCTTGAACCAGGTTTTGAGGGTGTCGCGGCTGGCGCCGGCCAGCCCGGGGCCGGTGCGGCTGGCATCTTCATAGGTATAAAAATGCTTCCGGCTGAAATCGCTCAGGCTGCTGTGGAGGAGGTAGAGGTCGCGGACGGCCCAAAGGTTGTCCGTAGCTGCCTGTTTCCTGACTCCCCGGCGAAAAAGAGTGAACTGGAAGCCGAAGCTCCGGCCGTTTTTCGCGGTCAGGTTGCCGGTGAGGTACCACCATTCGGTCTGAAAAGCGCCGTGTTGACCGTGGTCGCGGGGAAAAGTTAACGTCCGCGGCTGCAGGGCCTGCTGCCAGGCCAGTGCCGGGCGGGGGATAGATGCCGGAAGCAGCAGGAGAAACACCATTGCCAGGGCGGCGGCGCTGAAGCGGAA
>JAOZRP010000580.1 GCA_029940125.1 bacterium | reverse complement strand
GGCGGCGGGAACGCCTGAACGTAGGGTTCGGCCACCGGACCGATGACGGCGGCCACCCCGTCGCGCAGCATGCCCAGGCACCAGCCCTGGCCGTTCTTTTTTTTGAGCGTCGTACATTCACCGCTGGCGATATGGTAGCCGACCGCGCCGGGCCGCCAGTCAAAAGCGTCAAGATAGTGGGAAAGCCGGTACCAGCCACAGTACAAGGCCGCATCCGGGCAGTCGCCCGGCTGGAAAAGCGCGGCCTTGTCATTGAGAACCACTTTCAAATCACTTTTTTTGGCCACCAGCTCGGCCGCCAGGTGGATATAGTGATCATACAAGGCATATCCCTGCAACTTTTTTACTTTTTCCGGGGCCGGCGGCGGCCAGCGGGCATCAAAATAGGCGGTTCCCGCCAGCCCGTTTTTCTCCGCCGCCAGGCTGTCGGCAATCAGACGCCTGACAATCTCCGGCGACGGACCATCCAGGCGGGCAACCATGTAGGCAATGGGCGGCATCTTTTTTATTTCCCGGCCCTGGTAGCCGAGATAGGAGGGATTGGGCAGCCAGCCGGCCAGGGAATAATCACCGGCCATGACCAGGGCCAGCTCCGAATCGACGGCAGCCAGCTCCCGGCGGTGGCTCACCACCGCCAGCTCGTCCTTGACCTTTCGCAGTTGAGACTTCAATTGCTGCCGACCGCTTGATTTTTCCGGCAGCGACGCCAGTTTCTTACTCAATTCGTCCCGCTGCAGGCGCAGTTCCAGCTGACGCAGTTTTTCTTTTGCGGTCGCCGGAACCGGCACCACCTTCAGGGGCACTCCATACATCAGCAGCAGGCAGCGGATGGACCGATGCCCTTTTCCCGGCGGCTGTTCGAGGAATTTGCGGACCGGCGCGGCGATCCGTTGATTATAGTCCGCACGGCTGCAGGCTTCAGCCGGCGTCACCTGCAGCTCCAGCAGGTTGCACCGGGGAATGCCCCTTTTTTCCAGGTAAAACCTTGCCAGTGCCAGGCTGTCGGCCGCCCGGCGGTTGGCAATGACCAGAATTTCGTCAGGCTCAAGGACCGCCACGGCCCGGGAAGCCGGAAAAAGCATCCCGCTCCCCAGCAGGGAAACAACAACGGCAAGACAAAAAAATTTTCGCCAATTCACGGCATCTCCACCATCTTTACACTTGCACTTGAACTAACAACATTATATGATTTTACT
>JAOZRP010000235.1 GCA_029940125.1 bacterium | reverse complement strand
CGGCGGCCAAACCCGCTATGAGCCAAGCCCGAACATCAAAGCTCGATGATAACCGGCAGGATTATCGGCTTGCGCTGCAGATGGCGCTTGAAAAATCTTTTCAGATTCTGGCGGACAACGGTTTTGGTCTCGATCCAGTCCCGGCGTTCGGACGCGGGTATGCTGTCCAGGGTGTCGTTGATGACGTCCAGGGCTTCCGCCAGCACCGCCTCCTTTTCCTCCTCGAAAAAAAGTCCCCTGGTGGTAATCGTCGGCCCGTAGAGGATTTCCCCGGTTGACTCCCTGATGACCATGATCACCATTGCCACCCCGTTGCGGGACAAGTCCTTGCGGTCGTGGAGAATGACGTCGGAAACCTCGCCGGTGCCCTTGCCGTCGATGAGAATCTTGCCGGTGTCAATAGTGCCGCTGAAGTGGATGCCGTCGTCGTCCAGGGTGATGATGTCGCCGTCATGGGCGATCAGGATGTGGTTCCGGGAAATTCCCTGTTCCTCCGCCAGCCTGGCGTGTTGGACCAGGTGGCGGTATTCCCCGTGGATGGGGATGAAATTGTCCGGCTTGACCAGGTTCAGCAGTAGTCTTAATTCGTCCCGGTGGGCGTGGCCGGAAGTATGGGTGTAGGCGATGGGCTGGTACAGCACCCGGGCTCCCCGGCGGTAGAGGCGGTTGATCAGGTTGTTGATGGCCTTCTCGTTGCCGGGGATGAAGCGCGACGAAAAGATAATCGTGTCGTCAGGGATGACCTGGAACCACTTGTTGCCCCCCGAAGCCAGCAGCGACAGGCCGGAAAGTGGTTCCCCCTGGCTGCCGGTGGTGATGATCAGCACCTGCTGCGGGTCGTAGTTGCCGGCATCCTTGATGTCGATCAGGGTGTCGTCGTCAATGTTCAGATAGCCCAGCTCTCGGGCGACCGTGACATTGCTCAGCAGGCTGCGGCCGTACAGGGCCACCTTGCGCTGCCGCTGCCGGGCCAGTTTGATGATTTCCCGGATGCGGAGCAGGTTGGAGGAGAAAAGAGAAATGATGATGCGGCCGGCACAGGTGGAAAACAGGGCGGTCAGGGCCTCCCGGACTTTCAGTTCCGGGGCCGAGAATCCCTCCTGCTCCACGTTGGTGCTGTCGGAAAGCAGCAGCCTGACGCCCTGGCGGCCGAGCCGGGCGAATTCAGCCAGGTCGGTGAAGTCGTCGCCCAGGGGCGTGTGGTCGATTTTGAAATCCCCGGAATGAATGATGCTGCCGACCGGGGTTTTGAGGTGCAGTGCGACGCCGTTGGGAATGGAGTGGATGACCCGGATAAACTCAACGGTGAAACACGCGGTTTCCACTTGTTCACCGGGCTCAACGGCAATGAATTCCGTCGACTGGTCCAGGGAAAACTCCTGCAGTTTCTTTTTGATCAGCCCGAGGGTGAAGCGGGTGGCGTAGACCGGCACCTGAATTTGGGGCAGGATAAAGGGCAGGGCGCCGATGTGGTCTTCATGCCCGTGGGTGATGATGATGCCCCGGACCCGGCTGTTGTTTTCCTGCAGGTAGGTGGTGTCGGGGATCACCAGGTCGACGCCGAGCATGTAGGGCTCCGGGAACATCAGCCCGCAGTCGATGATCAGGATTTCATCGCCGCATTCGACGGCCATCATGTTCATGCCGATCTCCCCGAGTCCGCCAAGGGGGATCAGTCGAACGTCATGGCCGGGCCGGGTTGGGATTTCCTGGTTTTTTTCCATGGTTGTCAGCCGCGCTGTTTGAGGTTCATCTGGTGCAGCAGGTAGGATTCCACGAAGGGATCAAGCCCGCCGTCCAGGACTTGGTTGACATTGCCGGTTTCAAAATCCGTGCGATGATCCTTGACCATCTGGTAGGGATGAATGATGTAGGAGCGAATCTGGCTGCCCCAGGCAATCTCCTTTTTGCTGCCTTCCACCTTGTCCAGCTCTTTCTGCCGGGCGGCCATTTCCGCCTCGTAGAGGCGGGCCTTGAGGATCTTCATGGCCATGGCCTTGTTCTTGTGCTGCGAGCGCTCGTTCTGGCACTGGACCACGATGCCGGTGGGCAGGTGGGTGATGCGCACGGCGGAGTCGGTTTTGTTGACGTGCTGGCCGCCGGCGCCGCTGGCCCGGTAGGTGTCGATGCGCAGATCCTTCTCGTTGATCTCGATCTGGATGTCGTCGTCGACTTCCGGGTAGACGAACACCGAGGCGAAAGAGGTGTGCCGCCGGTTGCCGGCGTCGAAAGGGGAGATTCTGACCAGGCGGTGGATGCCGATTTCCGAGCGGAAATTGCCGTAGACGTAGCTGCCGCTGACCGTAAAGGTGACGCTCTTGATGCCGCCCTCGTCCATGGGCAGGATGTCGATGATCTCCGTTTTCCAGCCCCGCTTTTCGGCCCAGCGCAGGTACATGCGCAGCAGCATC
The DNA here is from genome assembly GCA_029940125.1 of bacterium. GTDB lineage: Bacteria > Desulfobacterota > Anaeroferrophillalia > Anaeroferrophillales > Anaeroferrophillaceae > DQWO01. Next base: position 1,839 of record JAOZRP010000235.1, on the reverse strand, counting down.
TCAACCCAGTCCTGGGCTTCCGTGCCGCCGGCGCCGGCATTGATGCTGACGATGGCGTTCTTGCGATCGTTTTCCTCGGCCATCATCTTTTCCAGCTCGATGACGGCCAGCTTTTTTTCCAGCCCGGCCAGCTGTTCTTTCAGCTCAACGATGGATTCGGAATCTTCCTCTTCCTTCAGCAGCTCAGTGAGTACCGTGATCTCTTCCAGTTCGGATTCCACCTGCTGCCAGCGTTCCAGCTCGTTGTTGAGCGTCGTCCGCTCCTTCAGGATCGCGGTAGCGGCTTCCTGGTCCTGCCAGAAGTCTTCCTGGGCGACGTTCCGTTCAATTTCCTCCAGTCGCTGCTTGAGACTTTCAAGATCAAAGATACCCCCGGTACCGCTCGATTTTCTGGGTCAGCTGTTTCAGGGCATCGGTTATTTCCACCGGTAAAACCATGATGAATTGTCTCCTTATATATTTCTTCTGAGCAGGAATATTCCCAGTCCGGTATACAGTCCATGGGGCAGAATTGCCGCCGGCAGGGGCGACAGGATGCCCGCCTTCCCCAGTGCCAGGCTGAACGAGAGCACGAACCAGAACGAGAAGCCGACGACCAGGCTGATGCCGATGCTCCTGGCGAATCCGCCGCTGCGTTTGGAGCCCAGGGAAAAGGGTATGCCCAGGAGCACCATGACCAGGCAGGTCAGGGGGAAAAAGAATTTGTTGTATAACTGGACTTTGTATTCATCGGTGTTGATGCCGATGTTTTTTACCTTGTCAATGTAGTGGTTCAGCTCCCTGATGCTCATTTCCTCAACCGCTTTTTGCGGAATGAGGAAGTCTTCCGGTTTTTCATTGATGGCAACGGCCGCGGAATCCTGGTGCTGAAACCGGTCCAGGGACGAGCGGCCGTCCCGGTAGACAAACTCCCTGATATAGAGATCTCTGGCTACCCAGCGTCCCTGCCGGTAAACGAGTTTTCCGGCGTCAAGGCGCTTGACGAGCATTGACGACGGGCCAAGGCGATAGATGGTCACACCCTGGATGGTTTTGCTGCCGGGGTCCAGCTTATTGAAATGATAGATATTTCTACCGCTTGTATACCATACGTCCTTGAGATTTAAAAGTTTCTTTTCCTTCTTGTGCTTCACGAACACGGTTTTGATGTGCTTGGCCCGGGCGAAGGTCGGCGGGACGACGTATTCGGTCAATGAAAAGGTCAGCAGGCAGAAGACCGCGCCGGCGATCAGCAGCGGCAGGCTCAGCTGGTACAGGGTGAAGCCGCAGGAGCGGAAGGCGATGATTTCATTGTGCTGTCCCATGCTGCCTAGGGTCAGCATGGTGGCCAGCAGCAGGGCCAGGGGAATGAACTGGGCGGCGAAAAACGGTGCCTGATTGGCCAGGTAGAGGACGATGAATTTTACCGCTACCTGGTTTTCGATGAAGTCGTCAAGCTTGCCGAAAAATTCCAGCAGGATATAAATGGCCAGCAGGGAAATGATGGCCAGGAGGAAAATCTGGACAAGCTCTTTGATCAGGTAGCGCTGGAATATCCGCATGATGGCAACCGGCGATGGTCGTGGGTTAAGCTTCCTTTTCGAACTTCAAGGGACCATAGCAAAAAAAGCGTCCCAGGGCAATTTATAACCGGCAGGCGATGATGAACCGGGACATGGACCGGCCGTCCCCCGGCTGCTAATTCATAGAATCGCGGCAAAACTATCATTTATGGTTGACAAATCAACCTGCGTATAGTAGAAAGATTTTCCTTAATGCGGATCTGTTGCGGGGTGGAGCAGTCCGGTAGCTCGTCGGGCTCATAACCCGAAGGTCGTAGGTTCAAATCCTGCCCCCGCT
>JAOZRP010000579.1 GCA_029940125.1 bacterium | reverse complement strand
AACCTTTCCATCAGTGGTGACAGCTTGACAAAGTGCACCTGGAGTGGTTCGTATTACAGCAAGTCCATGGCTTATGCCACTGATTCCTGGGGGGTGCCCACAATCCTGGCTTCACCTCCATACCAATCTGATAGCAAAGTCACTGCTGGTACCAGTGCTTCTTTAATTTCTGGATCTGTGGATGATTCCAATTTTTCCGTTGGCCGCGGGACGACGACTTCAACTATCAGCGCTGCTGCCGAGGCTGAGGTATCAGTGCCGGGTGATGCTTTTTCGGCGGATAGTTTGGCCCAGCGCGGCCAAGTTTATTATCTCAACAGTGGTGCAACCTTCAACTTTTCCATCCCTTACCAGCTCGTCAGCCAAAGTCATGGTGTCGCCATGGCAGAGAATCTCTATGGGTATGTTCGTGCCTGGCTCCTGTTAAGGGTGTATGACAGTACCACCAGGAGATATGAGCAGATTGGCAAGCTGGATATGCAATATTTTGAAGATTTTGCCTTGCCGTCAGATTCCGGTAATCTTTCTTTTTCATATACCGGTACTGCCGGTCAGTATATTTTGCTGGAAGCTGGAGTTGACGCCCTGTCCGCGGTGCAGAAAGACGTGGTTCCGATTCCCGGAGCTGCCTGGCTGCTGCTCTCGGGCCTGCTGGGATTGGTGGGCGTGAAACGCTTCGGTAAAGATTCTTAAAATCAAAAATGTAATGTATTCATCCAAGGCAGAACCTTGTTGGTTCTGCCTTGGATGCTTATGGTGGTAATTCCTCCGTTCAATAAAAAAATCTTGACTTTCCCTTCCCTTTTCTCTATAGAAACTACCTGTTTTGCCTGTTCCCTGGTAGCTCAATCGGCAGAGCGGGTGGCTGTTAACCACTAGGTTGGCGGTTCGAGTCCGTCCCGGGGAGCCAAAAAGAACTAAGGCCGTTTTTCTCAGGAAAAACGGCCTTTTCTTGTTGGAGAAAATCATGCGTCAAACCCGTTTCAGCCAGAATACGTCATAAGGCTGAAGCTCAATTTTAAGCCTGCCGTTTTCCGCCTGTAGATGTTGGCCGCTGAGCAGTTCATGCCAGTTGCCGGCTGCGAATCCCAAATCATCCAGCTTGATTTCCACTTTTTGCCGTTGGTCGGAAACATTGGTTACTGCCAGGATATGCTGATCTTCCTCCGGGGAGGATCGCAAAACGGTGAAGACTTTCG
>JAOZRP010000014.1:10983-15647 GCA_029940125.1 bacterium | reverse complement strand
TATGCAAGAACCTAACCGGACAGTACTGATTGCATTTACGGTTATTTTTTCTCATCTGCCTGGATACATGCTGCCGCAATGAAAGAGTCTGGTCACCATCCACCTCGGAACATAATTCAAAAGATCGCTTCTCTGCGCGACAAGCTGCACGAGCACAACTACCGATACTATGTCCTTGACCAGCCGGTCATTTCCGATGCCGCTTATGACGCCATGCTGAAGGAATTGGAACGGCTGGAAAAGCAATATCCGGAACTGGTCACGCCGGATTCTCCCACCCAGCGGGTCGGCACCGCTCCCCTGGATAGTTTCAACCGGATTGAACACCGGGTCCCCATGTTCAGCCTCTCCAACACCTATGATACCCGGGAAATTATCGATTTTGAACAGCGGATGCAGAAATTAATCGGCGATGAACAAAAAATCACTTACGTGGTGGAACCAAAGCTCGACGGCCTGGCCGTGGAGCTGGTGTACGAACGGGGAATCTTTGTCCGCGGCTCCACCCGCGGCGACGGCTTTGCGGGAGAGGACATCACCCTCAACCTGAAAACCATCGGCTCCCTGCCGCTTCGCTTCCGGCCCCGGTCGGAGTCTGCTCCCGAGCGGGTGGACATCCGCGGCGAGGTCGTCATGCCCCGCCAGGAACTGGAAGCCCTCAACCGCAGGCGGGCGGAGGAAGGACTGCCGCTTTTTGCCAACCCCCGCAACGCCGCCGCCGGTTCCCTGCGCCAGCTGGACCCCCGCATTACCGCCAGGCGCCGCCTTGATCTTTTCTGCTACGCAGTGGGCTACCACGAAGGCGTCACCTTCACCAGCCAGTGGCAGCTCCTCTCCCAGCTGGAATCCTGGGGATTCAAGGTTACCGAAAATCGCTACCTGGCCGACAGCGGGGAAGAAATCATTGCCCGCTGCCAACAGATTGAAAATTTGCGAAACCAGCTTCCCTACGATATTGACGGCACCGTGATCAAGGTCAATTCGCTGGCTTTGCAGCAACAGCTGGGAGAAAAATCCCGCAGCCCCCGCTGGGCCATCGCCTACAAGTTCAAGGCCCAGGAAGAAACCACCAAAATTCTTGACATCATCGTTCAGGTCGGCCGCACCGGCGCCTTGACCCCGGTGGCAATCATGGAACCGGTCAGGGTGGGCGGGGTTGAAATAAGCCGGGCGACCCTCCATAACTTTGACGACCTCCACCACAAGGACATCCGCATCGGCGACCACGTAGTGGTCAAACGGGCCGGCGACGTCATCCCGGAAGTCATTGCCCCGATTACCGCTCTCAGGACCGGCACGGAAAAGCCCTTTCCCCTTCCAACCCGCTGTCCGGTCTGCGGCGCCCATGTCATCCGTGAACCTGAAGGGATTATCTACCGCTGCACCGCCGGCCTCTCCTGCCCGGCCCAGCTGACCGGCAGCATCTTCCATTTCGGCAGCAAGCGGGCAATGGATATCGACGGCCTGGGGATGAAGCTGGTGGAGCAGCTGGTGGGCAAAGGCATCATCAAGGATATTGCCGATTTGTACAATCTGGACGCCGAAACCCTGGCCGGCCTGGAGCGCTTCGGGGAAAAATCCGCCCGCAACCTGCTGGAGGCCATCGAGGCCAGCAAGCACCGTCCCTTAAACCGTTTTATTTACGGCCTTGGCATCCGTCACGTGGGGGAACACCTGGCCAGAGTGGTGGTTCAGCACTGCCCCGACCTCCTCATCTCTGGACCGCCTGACCCTGACACCCTGATGAACATCCCGGAAATCGGCCCCCAGGTAGCCCAAAGCATTTATGAATTTTTTCGGGAGAAAAAGAACCTTTCGGTTATCCGGAAACTGCTGGATTACGGGGTCGACCCGCAACCTCCAGAAACCGCAGAAAAATCACAGCCCCTGGCCGGCAAAAGATTGGTGATCACCGGCACCCTTTCACAACCCCGCAACCTGGTTAAAGACCGGCTGGAAAAGGCTGGAGCCCGGGTTTCCGGCACCGTCAGCCCCCAGACTGACTACCTGCTGGCCGGGAAAAATCCGGGGAGCAAATTGGAACGGGCCCGGAATCTGAACGTAAACGTTATTTCAGAAACAGAACTGGAAATCCTGCTCAACCCCAGCTCGTCAGGGAGTGAAACCCAACCTTTGCTGCCACTTCTCGAACAACAGCCGGAAACGGAAAAAAGCCATGAACAATAAAAATCCTCAGAAAACCGTTTGCGTGTATGAACCGGATTTTTTCCGCCGCTTTGCCGACCTGAGCTATACTTGTGAATCATGGCGCGACCCGGCCGGTAATTTTATTTATATTTCACCTTCCTGTGAGAGGATTACCGGCTACACGCCGGCGGAATTCTATCAGGACAACACCCTGATGGAAAAGATCATTCATCCGGATCATCTTGAAAAATGGCTGCATCACCAACACGACATTTCTCCAAGCGGCGAATACAAATCCCTGGATTTCCTGATTATTACCAAAACAGGCAGCCGAAAATGGATCAGTCACTACTGTTGTGCGGTTTATGATAAAAACGGAAACCCCCTGGGCATTCGCAGCAGCAACAGCGACATCACCATCCGCAAGCAAGCGGAGGAAGCCCTGGAAAAAGCCGCCAGGCTGGACCCGCTGACCGGGCTTTTAAACCGCCGCGCCTTCATGGCCAGGATCAAAAATGAAGAAGCCCGCTTTTCACGCAGTAAACGATCCTTCTGCCTGCTGATGGCCGACATCGACCATTTCAAGCTCATCAATGATACTTATGGACACGATGCCGGGGATTACATCCTGAAGGAACTCAGCCGTTTGATGACCGAAACGCTGCGGCTGCAGGACAGCATCGGGCGCTGGGGAGGGGAGGAATTTCTCATTATGTTGCCGGAAACGGAAATGAGCGGCGCCGGCTACGTGGCGGAAAAACTGCGGGCCATGATTGAAAAGCACCGGTTCCCTTATCAGGAACATCAGCTGTCCATCACCATCAGTTTCGGCATCAGCTCATACACGGACAGCATGAGTATAAACGACTGCCTTAAAAAAGCTGACGACAACCTGTACCTGGCAAAAAGGCATGGACGCAACCGGGTTTTTCCGGAAAATATTCAAGAAAAAGAATGAGAATCATTCCAGGGAAGCCGGAGAAAAGATTTCCCGGCCTTGAAGAGACTGTATCAGCCGAGCGGTCCTGAGCAGCGACCGGTGGCGCACGTTAACCATGGCATAGTCGAGGCCAAGAGCGGCCAGCATGGAGAGAAAAACTACTTCGACTTCCTGACGCACCGCCCGTCCGGCTGAACGGGTGGTAATGTTGGAGAGTCCAACCATGGTTTTGACCGGCTGCGACAGGGCTTCCGGCAACAGGGTGAGAAATTTCAAAATTTCGCCGCTGTGCAGATGGCCGTCGCCCCAGCCCAGGGGAGCAACAACCGGATCAATAATCAGCCGGTCCAGGGAAATGCCGGCCCGCGTCAGCCGTTCGCACCCATCCAGAGCGGCAACCAGGCGGTCTTCCGCCTCCCGGGGCACCTGGGGAGTCATCAGCAGCAACACCACCTGGCTTTGCTCGTACTCGCGCAGCAGCGGCACCACCTGAGCCCACTTTTCCACTTCCAGGGAAAGGGCATTGACCACCACCGGCCGTCCCTGCCGGGAAGCCAGGGACAGCCCCACGGCAAGGGCTTCGGCATTGGTAGTGTCAAGAGAAACGGAAAGATCGGGAAATGAGGAAAAAACTTCATTAAGCAGGAAAGCCATCAGCCGGGGAGATTTCAAGGCATGGGAACCGACATTAAGGTCAAAAACCCGTATTCCCTGCCGAACCGCGTTTTCAACCAGCTCAATAATCGGTTCAGCGTCCAGGGAATTCAGGGCCGGAGCCATAAACGGATCAACGACATTGATATTCTCGCAAATTAATTCCATCACATCAACCCCTAACCCAGTAAAGGAGCAACCATGAAAAAAATATGCCAAGCCAAGCAGCTGAAAAGGGCCAGGATTCTCTCACTTCTCTTTTTTATCTGTCTCGTCTTTATCCCGAGCAGCAATGCCGCGGAAACAGCAAAATCTTTGCCAGGCATGCAGCAGCCTTACGAGTACAGCAGCTATGATGCCGTCATTTCCGGCATCGCATCCACCACTGAAGGAAGCAACATTCTCACCGTCTCCGGCAGCTGCAAAAACAACTACTGGGAACCCTTCTGCAACATCGATGTCTACCTTAAGGCGGTTATGAAAGACGGTAGGAAAATAAAGGCAAAACGCTTCTACCTGGGAGATCTGCTGGAAGATGAAAGCGGAAAGTTTGAACTTGCCGTTACCCGGGCGCCGGGTATTGACCACCTGGAACTGGTGTTCATTTACGAAATCTGCTCCATCCGGGAGGACACCTCGGCTGATTCCATCACCATCATCATTCCCTGGCCAGCGCCATGAACATCATTCACCGACGGAGGATATCTGGCCGGTACCATCATGCCGCCCGCAAATCACCCTACTGATAAGGTACCAGGCAGATGAAAGTCAGGCCCTCGGGACCGGCCTGGAAATTATGTTTTTCGCCGCCGGGAACAAAGACCACATCACCCGGTATCAGTGACGTATCCTGGCCTTCGGCGCAAACCACTCCGCTGCCGGAAAGAATAAAAACCTCATGCTCCCAGTCGTGGTCATGGTA
>JAOZRP010000014.1:0-10883 GCA_029940125.1 bacterium | reverse complement strand
GCCAGCTCTCTGACCTCAACCTGTGAAACAATAAAAATATCGGCCAACTGATCCTCATATTGATGCAGCAGCGCCAAAGTTTCACCGCCGGCAGCCAGTTCCAGGCGGGCATCCAGGGAAAGACCGATCAGCTTCTCCTGCCGAGCGGCCTCCAACTGCTTCAAAGCCACCTTGCGAACTTCCAGCAGATTATCCCAGACCCCGGCCAGCTGGAGATCATGGTAACCATCCGGCAGACGGGCAAATTCATGGAGGAAAACGCTGTCTTGCTCTCCCACTCCGGGCATGTGCTGCCAGACTTCATCCGCGGTAAAAGAAAGAATCGGGGCACACAGGCGCACCAAGGTATCCAGGATCACCCATAATGCGGTCTGGGTCGAACGGCGCACCGGGGAGTCCGCCTTGAGAATATAGAGACGATCCTTGACCACATCCAGATAAAAACCGCTCAAAACCACAACGCAGAAGTTGTGAACCGCGTGATAAATGGTGTGAAATTCGTAAGTTTCATAAGCCGCCAACACCTTCTGCTGCAATTGATGCAATTGGTGGAGGGCCCAGCGGTCCAGCTCTTCAAGTTCAGCATAATTTATGGACATGGCCGCCGGTTCAAAATCATAAAGGTTGGCCAGGAGAAACCGGAGGGTATTCCGGATGCGGCGATAGGCTTCCACCAGCCGCGACAAAATTTCCCCGGAGATGCGGATGTCGTCACGATAATCCTGGGCCGCGACCCAGAGGCGCAGGATTTCCGCCCCATATTTCTTGATCACTTTATCGGGAGCGATGACGTTGCCGGCCGACTTGGACATTTTCTTGCCGGCCCCGTCCACCACAAAACCATGGGTCAGCACCGCTTTGTAGGGACTGATGCCCCGGGAGCCCACCGAAGCCAACAGGGAACTGTGAAACCAGCCGCGATGCTGGTCGCTTCCTTCCAGGTAGAGGTCGGCCGGGTAACGGAGATAATCCCGGTTCAGGAGCACGGCGGCATAACTGGTGCCGGAATCAAACCAGACGTCCAGGATGTCGGTTTCCGGCTCAAACTCCCCATGTCCACAGGCTGGACACACAGTTCCCTCCGGCAGGAAAAAGGACGCCGGTTCAGAAAACCAGATATCAGCACCATGTTCGGCAAAAAGATCGGCCACCCGGTTCATCAGGGCTTCATCCACCAGGGGTTCGCCACATTTTTGACAATAAAAAACCGCAATCGGCACTCCCCAGACCCGCTGGCGGGAGATGCACCAGTCGGGACGGTTTTCAATCATCCCGTAGATGCGCTCCCGGCCCCACTCCGGAATCCACTGCACCCCATTTATGGCCTCAAGGGCCCGCTGCCGCAGGTCATTGCGCTCCATGGAAATAAACCACTGCTCGGTGGAACGGAAAATAATCGCTTTTTTACAGCGCCAGCAGTGGGGATAGGAATGGGAAAGCGGCTTGCTGGCCACCAGGAAGCCCAGCTCCGCCAGCTTGTCAATAACTCCCTGGTTGGCGTCAAAAACAAACTGGCCGGCAAAAAACTCCACCTCGTCCGTAAACCGGCCCTGATCGTCGACCGGGGCATAGGCTTCCAGCCCATACTGCAGACCAACCTCATAGTCTTCCTGTCCGTGTCCGGGGGCCGTATGGACGCAGCCGGTCCCGGCCTCCAGGGTCACATGATCGCCCAGGACAATCAGCGACAAGCGATCGTAAAGGGGATGACGGCAGTGAAGACGCTCCAGGGACCGGGGGTCGACCTTTCCCAAAACTTCAACCTCTCCCAGTTCCGCTTCGGCGCAGAACTGCTCCTGCAGGCCGGCGGCAACAATATACACATCCCCGCTGGCGGACCGCAGAGCGACATACTCCAGCTCGGGATGCAGGGCAATGGCCAGGTTGGCCGGAATAGTCCAGGGAGTGGTAGTCCAGATAACCAGAAAAACCCGGCAACCAGCCAAAAATCCATACGTGGAGGAAATATCTTCCACCAGAGGAAATTTCACGTAAATGGAAGGCGAGGCATCATCTTCATACTCAACCTCGGCCTCGGCCAGGGCGGTATTGCAGGTGGCGCACCAGTAAATGGGTTTTTTTTGTTTGAAAAGACCGCCGTTGCCGGCAAATTTGGCCAGCTCCCGAACAATGGCTCCTTCATACGGAAAGTTCATGGTCAGGTAGGGCCTTTCCCATTCACCGAAAACACCCAGCCGGATAAACTCCTCCCGTTGAATATCAATGAATTTATCGGCATATCGGCGACAGGCCCGGCGGATCTCCACCTGGCTCATCTCTTCCTTACGGCGCCCGAGATTTTTATCCACCTGGTGTTCGATCGGCAGGCCGTGGCAATCCCAGCCGGGTACATAATGGCAGCGAAAACCAGCCAGGGAGCGAGACTTGATGATAATATCCTTCAAAATCTTGTTCAGGGCGTGCCCCATGTGGAGATGTCCATTGGCATAGGGCGGCCCGTCATGAAGGACAAAACCCTCGGCATCCTTTCTTTTCTCAAGCATCCGCCGATACACATTCTTGTCTTCCCAGGCCTGAATGAACTCAGGCTCCCTTTTTGCCAGGTTCCCGCGCATGGGAAATCCGGTTTTGGGCAGATTCAGAGTTTCCTTGTAATCCATGGGATCCATCTCCTTACCAAAAGAAAAGCAAAGCAAAAAGAGCTACTCGCCCAATGGCAAGTAGCTCTTTCATGATCAGATAATGGCGGGAGCGACGAGACTCGAACTCGCGGCCTCCGGCGTGACAGGCCGGCGTTATAACCAACTTAACTACGCCCCCGCAAATGGAACAAACTTCACGCAGCAGAATAGGCGGAACAGGGATCGAACCTGTGACCCCCGGCTTGTAAGGCCGGTGCTCTCCCAGCTGAGCTACCCGCCCACATAAGCAGCCTTAATTCAAATCATCCTTTAAAGCTTTACCAGCCTTGAACTTCGGAACCGTGCAGGCAGGAATCTTAATTTCTTCCCCGGTACGGGGATTACGGCCGGTGCGTGCCGGACGATCAGCCGCGTAAAAGGTCCCAAAACCTACCAAGGTAACCCTTTCACCTTTTTTAATTCCAGTTTTGACCTCTTCCATGAAAGCCTTCAAGACCTTCTCCACGGCAGCTTTGGAAACACCAGCCTTCCCGGCTATTCCCTCAACTAATTCAGCCTTTGTCATAAGTAACCCCCCTCTTTCTTATAAGATAATATAAAGCTCCGCCCTTCTTACAACCACCTTTGGGGCATGTCAAGCAAAAACTCAGCTGCCATAAGCCTTATCGGGCTCTTTTTGCTTCTTTTTTTCTTTTTCAAAGACCAGCAGCGGCGCACCGTTGCCGTCAATCACCTCTTCCTCGATAACGCAGCGGCTCGCTTCCATCTGCGGCAGGTCAAACATGATGTCGGTCATCACTGATTCAATGATGGAACGCAGGCCCCGGGCGCCGGTTTTCTGTTCCGTAGCCCGGGCGGCAATACGCTGCAAAGCTTTCTGGGAAAATTCAAGCTCCACCTGATCCATGGCGAACATTTTTTTATACTGTTTAACCAGGGAATTCTTGGGTTCGGTAAGGATGCGAACCAATGATTCCTCATCCAGTTCTCCCAGCGCCGCCAGAACCGGCAGGCGGCCGATAAACTCCGGAATCAGGCCGTACTTAAGCAAATCCCCCGGGGTAACCTGGCTGAAAATTTCTTCAGTCGTCAATTCGCTTTTATCCTTGATAACCGAGTTGAAGCCCAAAACATTGCCCCGCAGCCGCCGCTGAACAATCTCTTCGAGGCCGTTGAAAGCCCCCCCGCAAATGAATAAAATGTCACGGGTATCCAGCTTGATGAATTCCTGCTGGGGATGCTTGCGCCCGCCCTTGGGCGGCACGTTGGCCACCGTTCCTTCAAGGATTTTCAACAGGGCCTGCTGCACGCCTTCACCCGACACGTCCCGGGTAATGGAAGGACTGTCTCCCTTGCGGGCAATTTTGTCGATCTCATCGATGTACACGATCCCCCGGGAAGCAAGCTCCACATCGTAGTCAGCCGCCTGCAGCAGGGAAACCAGGATATTCTCCACATCCTCACCCACGTAGCCGGCCTCGGTCAGGTTGGTGGCGTCGGCAATGGTGAAGGGAACCTGAAGGATGCGGGCCAGGGTCTGGGCCAGCAGGGTTTTGCCGCAGCCGGTGGGACCAATCAGGACAATATTGCTCTTCTCCAGTTCCACGTCCTGGTCATCGCTGTATTCCTGGGCGGTAATCCTCTTGTAATGGTTGTAAACGGCAACCGCGAGCTTTTTCTTGGCCACGTCCTGACCAATAATATACTCGTCCAGGCTTTCCTTGATCTCCCGCGGCGAGGGGATGTCCTCCCGGAACTTGGTCAGAGACTCCTTTTCCAGTTCCCCGGAAATGATGTTGTTGCACAGCTCAATACACTCATTGCAGATGAACACCGAAGGACCGGCAATGAGCTTTTTGACGCTGTTCTGGTCCTTGCCGCAGAATGAACACCTGAGCAGGCCGCTTTCCTTATCCCGTTTCATTTTCCCTTTACCTTCTCATGAACCAATCGATGTTCAATAATTTCGTCAATTACTCCATAATCTTTAGCCTGTTCCGCCGACATGAAAAAATCCCGGTCCGTATCAACCTGAATGCTTTTCATCGTCTTCTTGGTATGGTGATGGAGAATCTGGTTCAATGACTTTTTCAGGCGCAGGATCTCCCGGGCGTGGATTTCAACATCAGAAGCCTGTCCGGAAACCCCGCCCATGACCTGGTGGAGCATAATGGTCGCGTGGGGAAGGGCGTACCGCTTGCCGGCCGCCCCGGCCGCCAGCAGCAGCGCTCCCATACTGGCCGCCTGCCCAACGCAAATGGTGGTCACGTCCGGCTTTACAAACTGCATGGTATCATAAATTGCCAGCCCGGCGGCAACAGAACCGCCCGGCGAATTAATATAAATATTGATGTCCTTTTCCGGGTCGTCGGCCTCCAGGAAAAGGAGCTGGGCAATGATGGCGTTGGCCACCTGGCTGTCAATCGCGGTGCCCAGAAAAACAATCCGGTCCCGCAACAGGCGGGAATAAATGTCATAGGCCCGTTCGCCTTTCGGACTCTGTTCAACCACCATCGGTACGTAGCTCATAACGCAATCCTCACACATAGATGACTTCGCGACCTCTCCATCAACTTTCAGCTTCAACAACCTTTTCCGTATACGTGGCCTTTTCCAGCAGATGATCAATCAGCTTGTCCATCAGCACCTGGTTCTGCAGCATTTCCTGCAATTCCATTTCACGGCCCTGGAAATATTCCCGCAGCGCCTGGGGATCCTGACCCGACTGGGCAACAAATTTTCGCAGCTCCTCATTGATTTCATCCTGGGTGGCGGTTATTTCCTCGCGCTCGGCAATGTATTCAAGAATCAGGGTATTCTTTACGGTCTGCAGCGCATCTTCAGCAATCTTTTCTTCACTGGCGGCCACCATCTTATCCACCATGTCGGCATCGAGCCCCTGACTCCGGTAGCGGGACTTCATGTTCTGCACCATGGATTCCTTTTCGTTTTTAAGAAGGCATTCAGGAACTTCAAAATCCACCAACTGACGCAATTTGGCCAGCAGTTCGTCAACCAGCTTCCGACGGACCAGATCCTCCTTGCGGGCTTTCACCCCTTCTTCAAGCTTCTGCTTCAGCTCCTCAAGGGACGAAACCTCTCCATTGGAAACATCAGCGGCAAAATCATCATCGATTTCCGGCAGCTTTTTCTCTTTGATTTCATGAACCGTCACCGTAAAAACCACCGCTTTCCCGGCCAAGTCTCCATGAGGATAGTCCTCGGGAAAAACAACGTCGAGATCGCGGGTTTCATCCAACTGCAAACCCACCAGCTGCCTTTCCAGATCAGGAATAAAGGTACCCGAACCAATCTCCACCGTATACCCCGTCGAAGCGCCGCCGGGAAATTCCTCCCCGTCAACCTTGCCGACGAAATCAATAACCAGGGTGTCGCCTTCCCGGGCCGGCCGATCCTCAACCGTGGTAAAATAAGCATAGGCCTGGCGCAGGCTTTCCATGCTTTCCTCCACGTCCTGCTCCGTCACCTCCACCGGCTGTTTTTCCAGCTCCAGCCCAAGATAACCATCCACTTCAAACTGGGGCTTGATTTCAATTATCGCCTCATAGGAAAGATAGTCATTGTCATCGCCAAAAGAAAGGTTTTCAATCTCAGGAAAGGCCAGGGGAATCAATTTCGTTTCATTCAGGGCTTCCAGGTAGCTTTTCTGCACCAGGTCTTCCATTACCTCAGCCCTGATCTGATCGAAATAAAGATTTTTGACAATATTCAAGGGAACTTTACCCGGTCGAAAGCCTTTAACCTTGGCTTTTTTCCGATACTTTTTCAGCGACTTGTCCAATTCCTGCTGAATTTGCTCCTGGTCAACGGAAATTTCAATTTTTCTTTTGACCTCACTAAGGTTAGATACCGTGTATTTCATCGACTGTTCCCTTTCATGAACAAAAACCAACCACCAATCTGCCTCCGGCGATCTGCAATGCGGATAAAATTAGCCTGGATAATAGAGTGAAAATTGAATGAAATCAAGGAAAATAAGCAGTTGGGGCAATTCCAATGGTGCGAGAGGGGGGACTTGAACCCCCACGGTAAAACCGCTAGATCCTAAGTCTAGTGCGTCTGCCAATTCCGCCACTCTCGCTAAAACAAAAAAGCCACAGGATAGTCACTGCGGCCTGATCATCCGTCTCACCAGCCCATACCCCCTGCAACTTTACCTGGAAAATGGTGAGCCGTGAAGGAATCGAACCTTCAACCTACTGATTAAGAGTCAGTTGCTCTGCCAATTGAGCTAACGGCCCACACCGGTTAGAAGCCACAACCCCGCGGCCGGCGAGGAATGTAGTCGTATAATGAAAAACCCGGCGCTTGTCAAATCTTTTTTGTCGCCGCATGAAAAATTGAGCGACTTTCTTGATCCGACCATTTCGGTATGTTATATTTTGTCCAGGTTACATGACGAGATCTTTGCAATCAACTGTTAGCCGCTAACATGAGCGATTTCGTGAAATTTCCCGTTGCAAACTTGCACTTGCCGGGTGTATTGCTCATGAACCCATTGCTTTAACTCTCTGCTGACTGCTGATCTCTCAACGTGAGTTTTATAAGCATAAGAACAGGAAAATTTCCAGTTAAAACTCAATTTTCTGACTTGTTTAAAAAAATAGCTGAAAATTGAGTTAAGGTAGTGGAGGAAAACCATGAGCAGCCTTGAAAACAATCTCAATTCTCAAGACCATGAAACACCCGATCTGAAGCAGCTCTATTCACCTGGAGTTATCGACCATTGGCAGAACCCCCGCAATCTGGGAAGATTGACCAGGGCCGACGGCCACGCCGGCGGTCCGGGCCCCTGCGGCGATTCTATCTGGATGTGGATCAAGGTATCCGGCAACAAAAACCACGAAGTGATTGATCAGGCGACCTTTATCAGCGACGTCTGCATCGGGGCCGTATCCTGCGGCAGCGCCCTGACTGAAATGATTACCGGCATGGAAGTCCAGCAGGCCATGCAAATCACCGCCGAGATGCTTCGTGAAAAGCTGGGCGGCCTGCCGGAAAGGGAACACCATTGCGCCGACCTGGCTATTAAAACCCTGAAAGACACCATCCGCGACTACCACGAGAAGCGCGCAGCCGGCTGGAAACAGCTTTACCAGCAGTCATGACGTCCCGGAAACAGGAAAAAGATTCCCGGGGTATTTTTCATGTTTTCCAGAAGGTCGGCGTCAAAAGAACCAGAACGGTGTAAATTTCCAGCCGGCCGACCATCATGGCCAGGCTCAGCACCCATTTCACATAATCGGGATAAAAGGCGTAATTGCCCGTTGGGCCGATGCGGCCGAATCCGGGACCGATATTGCCGACCGTTGCCAACGCCGTGGTCAGCGAAGTAACAATATCGATGCCGGCGGTTGAAACGATGAAGGTTACCAGCAGAATAGTGGAAATATAGAGGAAGAAAAAGCCGGAAATGGCATAAGCGATGTTCTTGCGCACCAGATTGCCGCTCAGCCGCAGGGAAAAAACCCCCTTCGGGTGCACCAGGTATTTCATTTCATTAATGCCCTGCTTGAGAAGCGTCACAATCCGGATGACCTTAATGCCGCCGCCCGTCGATCCTGAACAGCCGCCGACAAACATCAGGCTAAAAAGCACCATCTGGGTAACATAGGGCCACTGCTGGTAGTCAGCCGTGGCGTAGCCGGTGGTGGTGAGGATGGAAGCCGCTTGAAAAGCGGCGTAGCGGAAGCAGTCGAACACCCCGCTGAACACCCGATGGTAGAGCTCCACAGTAATGATCATCACCGCCCCGGCAAAAATAAGCAGGTAGGCTTTCAGCTCGGCATCGGCCAGGACTTTGCGAACATTGCCGGTGAGGAACTTGTAATGGAGGGTAAAGTTCATTCCGGCAATCAACATGAAAAAGGTGATCACCAGATCAATATAGGCTGAATCATAATGACCGACGCTGGCATTCCTGGTGGAAAAGCCGCCGGTAGCCACGGTGCCGAAGGTATGGGTCAGGGCATCGAAAAAACTCATCCCCCCCAGCAGCAGCAACACCGTTTCCGCCACCGTTATTCCCAGGTAAATGTACCATAAATATTTCGCCGTCTCGGTAATCCGGGGGGTTATTTTATCCACCGTGGGTCCGGGAGCCTCCGCTTTCACCAGCTGCAGGCCGCCAACCCCAAGCAGGGGAAGGATGGCAACAGTCAAGACCACGATCCCCATGCCTCCCAGCCAATGGGTCAGGGAGCGCCAGTAGAGAATCGCCCGGGGCAGTGACGCAATCTCCGCCAGAATGGAAGCCCCGGTGGTGGTAAAACCGGACATGGTTTCAAAGTAGGCGTCGGCATAGTGGGGAATGACTCCGGAAAGATAGAAGGGCAGGGCACCGACCAGAGACGCCAGCAGCCAGCCGAAGACCACGAAGAGAAAACCGTCGCGGATAGACAGGGATTCCCTGGTTCGCCCTCGCATCCAGCGCAGCACCACCCCGGCCCCGGCCAGGACAAACACCACCGGGTACAGAAAGCTGAACATGATTTTATATTCACCATACCACAAGGCCACCAACACTGAGGTCAGCATAAACAGGGACGTTATCGCCAGCAGGATGGCGAGGATTTTAGCAACAGTGCGAAAATGCATAATCAGTGGCTGAAAATCTCCTCCAGGCGTTCAACCTGCTCTGTGCGGCTGAAGGTAATGACATTGTCCCCGCCCTTGATTACAAAATCGCCGTTGGGAACATAGTTTTTATCCTGGCGATTGACGGCAACCACCAAAGATCCGGCAGGCAGCCGCAGGTCTTTCACCGTTTTGCCAACCACCATGCTCGACTCCGGAATGGCAAATTCTATGGTTTCCGCCTTGCCGTCAAAAATGGTGTACACACTCTTGATGTTGCCACGGCGGATAAACCTTAAAATGGCGCTGACCGAGCTGGCTTTGGGGCTGACCGTGGCATCGATGCCCAGGTTGGCGGCGATGGTGACATAATTGGTTTTATTCACCAGCGGAATGACCCGTTTAACCCCCAGGCGCTTGGCGTAAATGGCCGTCAGCATATTCAGGGCCTCATCGTTGGTGGTTGCAATCAGCAGGTCCGCCGTGTGGAGCTGCTCTTCCTCAAAAATTTTCTGCTCCGAAATATCTTCATTGATAATCAGGGCTTCGGGAAACTGGGCTGCCAGGAGCTTGCAGCGGTCATAGTCCTTGTCAATTACTTTGACCCGACGACCGGCGCGAATCAGCTCTTCGGTGACATAACGGCCGATTTTTCCACCGCCGACCAGAACAATATGGTGCAGAATTCTTTTCCGGCGCCCGGTTTTAGACAGCACTCTCTCCAGGTTGTCCCGGCTGGAAACCAGATACAGGTGATCATCCTGATGAATAACGCTGTCCCCGGAAGGAATGATGAGC
The DNA here is from genome assembly GCA_029940125.1 of bacterium. Classification (GTDB taxonomy): domain Bacteria; phylum Desulfobacterota; class Anaeroferrophillalia; order Anaeroferrophillales; family Anaeroferrophillaceae; genus DQWO01. The sequence goes on along the minus strand of JAOZRP010000014.1, from coordinate 885 downwards.
TCATCCTTCCGGGAGATGCCGGCAATAATAAAATTATACTGCAGTTTTTGCCGGATCTCCTTGAGCGTTTTACCTTTGAAAAACGAACGTTCCCCCACGTAGATGCTGCGCAGCTGGATATCGGTATCCTCAAAAACCAGCACGTCACTGGTGGCCCCCTGCTCCACCGTGTTCATGATGGCCCGCACCGCCTCTATTTCCGGGTTGACGATATAGTCGATGGCTTTCAAACCATGCCTGAAAACCGCTGATTTTTTATAGGCCACATTTCGCACCCGGGCAATTTTTACCGGCACGTCAAACTCGCTGTCAACCACCAGGCAGGAAATCATGTTGACCTCATCGAGATCGGTAACGGCAATAAAAATGTCAGCACTCCCCAGGCCGGCTTCTTCAAGAATCTGCAGGCTGCCGGCTTCACCCTGAACGACCAGGCAGTCCAGGTGTTCGGCGACGAATTTGGCCCGCTCGCGGTCCTTTTCAATCAGAACCACGTCCTGGTTGCCGCCAACCAGCTGCTCGGCAATATGAAAACCTACTTCTCCCGACCCGGCAACCACAACTCTCATATCCCACCTCCATTACTGCAGCCTGGAGTTTTTCCCTGATCTGCCTTTACTACAAAGACCATAATATAAAATTCAGGCGGCAACAAGCGATACCTCCAAAAGATGGCCGGGAAGCACATCCTTATCAGACACTACGGAATGCATCTGTTCCATGAGCGATAAGCACTGACGGGTGATAACTTATAATAGTGAAAATCCTGTAATCATTAAGCCAAGGCGGGCTTGACGCCCGCAACCCAAAACCAGGGTATCAGGATGTTCCGCATGGCTCTCGCTCATTCTCGCCGGCCGTCCATGGCCGGCTCCGAGGCGTCCG
>JAOZRP010000234.1:2406-4261 GCA_029940125.1 bacterium | reverse complement strand
CCGACAATTTCTTGTTTTTTGTACCCCTCAAGGGGGTACTGAAAAGAGTGACAGCTTTTCAGGCGTAAGGTACTAATAGCTAACTGCTAAAAGCTAATAGCTTGATTTAGGGTGAAAAATTCCGTAAAGGTGCAAACAATGATGGAGTCATTTGATTTTCCCCCTTACCGTCCCCCCTCTGAAGCCTACAGCATGCTGCTGCGGGTGAGCCGGGGCTGCCCGTGGAATAAATGCGCTTTCTGTTCCATGTACAAAAAGTATCCTTTTTCCCGCAAGTCGGTGGAGGAGATTAAAAGAGATATCGACCTGATGCCCAGCGTCTATGGCCGCGGGGCGCGGCGGGTGTTTTTCGGCGATTCCAACAGCCTGCTGCTGAAAGCCGATGATCTGGTGGAGATCCTCAACCATTTATACCGGGTCTTTCCCGATCTTGAACGGGTAACCTCCTATGCCCGGGCCAAGACCCTGGTTAAGAAGTCCCCGGAAGAACTGCGGGCGATCCGGCAGGCGGGCCTTACCCGCCTTCACATCGGCCTGGAAAGCGGCGATGACCAGGTGCTGAAGATGATCCGCAAGGGAGCGACGGCGGCGGAAATGGTGGAAGCCGGTCTGCGGACCAAGGCAGCTGGCTTCGAATGTTCCATGTACGTCCTGCTGGGAATCGGTGGCATGAAGCTGACCATGGAACACCGCCGGGGCACGGTTGAAGTTTTGAACCAGGTGGATCCTCATTTCATCCGGGTCAGGACCCTGACCCCGATCCCCAAAACGCCCATTGCCCGCTGGATCGAGGAAGGGAGTTTTATTCCGGTTTCGCCGCTGGTCAGTGTTGAGGAGGAGCTTGATATCGTCAGGGGCCTGCGGGTCACCTCCCGCTTTCTCAACGACCATGTTTCCAACGTGGTTCCCCTGGACGGGAAACTGCCGGAGGAGCAGGCGCAGATGGTTGCCGCTCTGGAGGCGGCAGTAGCCTATTGCCGGGAGCACGAGGTGCAGTATTCGGATTACCGCAGTTTGTAGCCTAGTTCCTGGGAATGGCCAGCATCCGTTCCAGGGCCTTTTTTGCCTGACGGGTGATTTCAGCGTCGACGGTGACCACCGGCTCCATGTTTTTCAGGGACAGGAGGATATCCTCCAGGGAAATCTTCTTCATGTCCGGGCAGATCATGGTTTCGGTGACCGGGTGGAATCGGCATTCGGGATGGGCTTTCTCCAGGGGATAAATCATGCCGGATTCGGTGGCGATGATGAACTCGCTGCCCCTTGACTTTTCCACGGCCGTGAACATGCCGCCGGTGCTGCAGACCGCGTCGGCAAGTTCGGTTACTTCCGGGCGGCATTCAGGGTGGACGATGACTTTCGCCCCGGGATGATTTTCCCTGGCCTTGAGAATGTCCTTTGCCCGGATGGCGTCGTGGGTGGGGCAGCAGCCGTCCCAGAGGATGATTTTTCGGCCGGTCTGCTGCCTGACGTAGGTTCCTAGGTTGCGGTCGGGGACGAAGAGGATTTCCTGATCTGCCGGCAGGCTGTTGACCACGTTGACGGCGTTGCCCGAGGTGCAGCAGACGTCGCTTTCCGCCTTGACGGCGGCAGATGAGTTGACGTAGGTGACGACCACCGCGTCGGGGTGCTGCTTCCTGGCCGCCAGCAGCTGCTCGGGGGTGGCCATGTCCGCCAGGCCGCAGCCGCATTCGAGCCGGGGGAGAATGACCTGCTTGTCCGGGGAAAGGATGGCGGCGCTTTCAGCCATGAACAGGACGCCGCAGAAAACAATGACCCGGGCGTCGGTTTCCGCCGCCTGGATGCTCAACCCGAGGGAGTCGCCGGTGATGTCGGCAATATCCTGGATCTCGGG
>JAOZRP010000234.1:0-2306 GCA_029940125.1 bacterium | reverse complement strand
CCGCTGTCAGACCATTTTCCCCAGTTCCCGGGAGCGGTCGCAGGCCGCTTCCACGGCCTGGAAAAAGGCTGCTCTTATTCCCTGTTCCTCCAGGGCCGCCAGGCCGGCAATGGTGGTGCCTCCCGGGGAGGTTACCATGTCCTTGAGGACCATCGGCTGCTGGCCGGTGTCCTGCAGGAGGGCGCAGGCGCCGCTGAAGGTTTCGACCACCAGGGTGCGGGCGACGTCCCGGGGCAGTCCCTGCTTGACGGCGGCGTCAATCATGGCTTCAATGACCAGGAAGGCGTAGGCCGGACCGCTGCCGGAAACCGCCGTGACCGCGTCCATGAGCGTTTCGTTTACCTCCACGGTTTTTCCCACCCGGGAGAAGATTTCGGCGGCCAGGTCCATGTGCCGGCGGGTAGCCAGGCTGCCCGGGGCCAGGGCGGACATGCCTTTCTGGACCAGGGCCGGGGTGTTCGGCATGATGCGCACGACCGGCAGTTTTCCGGCCGTAGCGGCCTCGATCGTCTTCAGGGGGATGCCGGCGGCGATGGAAAGCAGCAGTTGGCCGGGATCAAGGTCGTCGACAATCTCCTCTAAAACTTTTCCGACTACCTGCGGTTTGACGGCCAGTAGAATTACCTCAACCTCCTTGACCAGCTCCTTGTTGCCGCCGGCGACGGACACCTGCCCGGCGAAATGTTTCTGGACCTGGCGGCAATTGACTTCCGCGACGTCGTAGGCGTAGATTTCCGGCCGGTCCTCATTGGCCAGCAGGCCCTTGATGATTGCCTGCCCCATGTTCCCGGTTCCAATAATCCCGAGTTTTACCGATGACAGTTCCATAAGTCACTCCTTGTCGGCTGGTGCATCAATGTGGGCCAGGATGCCGGCGATCAGCAGGGGGAGAAGAATCTCGTGCTGGCCGACCAGGTAAAATCCTTTGCCGCTTTTCATGGTCGGCCGTTTGACCACGTTTTCCATTACCCGGTATTGACGGATAAAGTCGATGGCGACGGTGGTCAGTTCCTGTACCTGGTGGCCGAGGTTGTGAACCAGGGACAGGGCCTTGAGGAAAACCTCCGGCAGGACGACCGCTGATCCGACGTTGAAATAAACTCCCTGCTCCAGCCTGGCCACCAGTTCGCAGAAGGTTCTGAAATCTTTCATGGAGGCGGCGCCGATGGCGGCGCCGTCGGCGTCGGGGTGCATGTGGATGATGTCGGTGCCAATGGCCACGTGAACCGTAAGCGGGATATCGAGCCGGTGGCAGGCGGCGACGATGCTCTGATCCCGGTGGGGCAGCCGGGCGTGGTTGATGTAGTGGCCGACGGCATATCCCAGGCCCCAGCCGTTTTCGGCTCCTTTTTTTATTGCTTCATTGAGGTACTGGCCGGTTTCCCGGGCCATGCCGAAGTTTCCCTGTCCCAGGACGGCGCCGACGTCCTCCGAGGTTTTGCCGGCAAAGGCAATTTCGAAATCGTGAATGATGCCGGCCCCGTTCATGGCGATGCCCTGGAGAATCTGCCGCTCCAGCAGGGGAATCAATGCCGGGGCCAGGCCGACCTTGATCACGTGGGCTCCCATGCCCATGAGAATCAGGCGGTCTGCGGCAAAAGCCCGGCTTGTCCGGTCGACAATCTCCTTGAGATCCCGGCCGCCGAGGATGTCCGGCAGCTTGTCAATAAACGTACTGATATTTTCTTCGCCGGTAAACGGCTGGGAAAAATCAGCCAGCGTCACTTTGCTGGGCCGGTCCCGCAGGGAATAGGTAGACAGTTTGTGCCAGTCAAGGGTCATAAAATTTGGTGTCCTGTGGGAAGTTGACGGTGGTTGCGGCTCAACACTTCCTGGTGCATACTTCCTGTTCAACCTGTTCGCAGAGGATGTGCCCCAGGAGCAGGTGGATTTCCTGGATCCTCGGGGTGTCGGCGCTGTCGACTACCAGCGGGAAGTCGCAGTGGCCTTTGCAGCTGCCGCCGTCACTGCCCAGAAAGCCAATGGTAACCAGGCCGGCTTTCCTGGCGTATTCCAAGGCCAGGGAAACGTTTTCCGAGGCGCCGCTGGTACTCAGGCCGACGGCCACGTCGCCCGGTTTTCCCAGGGCCTGCAGCTGGCGGCGGAAGATGTCCTTGAAAGCAAAATCATTGGCAATGGAGGTCAACACGGAAGAATCGCAGGTCAGGGCCACGGCGGCCAGCGGTTCACGGTCGAGGAGAAAGCGGTTGACCAGCTCCGCGGCCAGGTGCTGGGCCTGGGAGGCGCTGCCGCCGTTCCCGAAGAAAAAGATGGTTTGCCCCTGTTCCAGGGCCCGGCTGCAGGCG
>JAOZRP010000578.1 GCA_029940125.1 bacterium | reverse complement strand
AATAAACTTCACAAGCCAAGCAGCCGGAGGGCATTCCGGCGGCAGATGTTTTCCCGGGCTGCCCGGCTCAGCCCCAAGCGGCCCAGGGCCTCCACGTTGCGTTTCAGGCCCGGCACCCCGGGAAAATCGGAACCGAAAAGAAATTTTTCGCTCATCCGCTCCATTTTCGGATAATAGCGCAGCAGGTTTTGGGGCGGTAGACCGGAAATGTCAATGTGCACCCGGGGGTGACGAATGATCATGAATTCCGCCAGCTGGTACCAGAAACCCCGGCCGCCGTGGCAAAGCACCAGGGGCAAAGCGGGAAAATCGGCCGCGACCTCATCGTACAGGTAAGGATCAGCGTGTTTGAGCTTGGTCCGGGGAAAAATCGAGGTTCCGGCATGCATCATCACCGGCAGGCCGCGGTCGCGGCACAATTCATACAAGGGATACAGCCGGCGGTCGTTGACCAGGTAAAGGCCGTGCACCCCGTGCAGCTTCAGCCCTTTGACCCCGAGAGCCAGCTGGCGTTCAAACTCACCAACCACGTCATCATGCACCAGCGGATTGACCGCCCCGAAAGGCACGAATTGGGGAAACCGCTCACTGACCTCAAAACAGCGCTCCACCGGCATGGTTCCGGCGGTCTCCGGCGAGTATTCCGGCAACAGGACGCCGCCCGTCACTCCCTCGTCGGCCAGCACCCGGCAAAACTTATCTGGCACCAGGCAGCCCTGGTCATCATAGATGAGCGGCCGGTAGGGACCGGTGTCCATCCAGAGGCGCACCGCTTCCGGGCTCCATTCAAAAAGCTGGCCCACGTGCAGGTGAATATCAAAAACTTCCATATCCATAAACGTTTCCCTCTCCCCCCTGCAAAAGCGGCATCCATCCACAAGCATTTATTCCGCCGTGAACATTTTCAATTCCCGATGAAGATCCCCGGCGACCAGCCGTCAGCTTTCGGGAAAAGCATGGAGAAAGCAAACAACCATCCAGAAACGCTCGTTTCCAGATGAAAATAAACTAGCGCATCAATCTTCGAATGGCAACCTTTTTCCCGATAAAAAGTGCGTCATACGGCCGCCGGGTCGTGTTCACCGGAAAACGATCACTTATCGGCAAACGCTTTCAACGGTCAGCAGCCGGTTTTAGAGGAAACATGGAGAAAGAAAATGGTTAAGCTGAGAGGTGACAGCCCATCCGGTAAAACAGCATTTTCCG
>JAOZRP010000577.1 GCA_029940125.1 bacterium | reverse complement strand
ATGGCGTTGATACCGATCAGCTCCCGGCCGATCATCAGTTTATGCATTTCGCTGGTCCCCCCCAGGATGGTGCTCAAAACCGCGTCCCGGTAATGGTGTTCCAGATCGTATTCGTCGGTGCAGCCGTAGGCGCCGTGCAGACGAATGGCCTCGGCCGCCGCCTTGACGGCCAGTTCGGAAGCCAGCCACTTGGCACTGGAAAGCTCTTTGCCGTGGGGTTTTCCCTGGTCCTTGAGGTCGGCGGCGTAGTAAAGCTGCCAGCGCAGCGGCTCAATCTCGGCCGCCAGCCTAGCAACCACCTCCTGAACCAGCTGGAAGCCGCCGATGGGCCGGCCGAACTGGGTCCTTTCCCGGACGTATTTCAGGCAGGCGTCGAGACATCCCTGGGCCATGCCCAGGGCCCCGGCGGCAATGAACACCCGGGCGGTGTCAATCCCGTGAAAAGCGCTGTGCAGTCCCCGGCCAACCTTGCCGATAATATTTTCAGCTGGCACCCGGCAGTCGGAAAAGGCGATGTTGACAATGTCACTGCTGCGCCCGCCAACCAGACGTACTTTCTCAAAACTCAAACCATCCGTTTTGCCGTCAACCAGCAGCAGCACCATGCCCTTGGTGCCCAGCTTCCTGTCCGTCTGGGCCAGGACGAGAATGTAGTCGGCCAGCCCTCCCCCGGTGACAAAATTCTTGGTGCCGTTCAAAAGCCAGGAATCACCCTGGAGAACGGCGCGGCATTCAATGGCGGTGGCGTCGCTGCCGGCATTGGGCTCAACGGTGGCGGTGGCAAACATCAGCTCGCCGCGGCAAAGGGGCGCCAGGTACTGCTCCTTCTGTTCTTCGGTGGCGGCCTTCATCAGGATGGTGCCGCTCAAAACCGCGTGCCCGAGGGTGCCAAGCGCCATGGTCCAGCTCACCTTGCTGAACTCTTCCCAGATGATGGCGGCAGAGAGATAATCAAGATCAGAACCGCCGTACTCCCTGGGCAGGTGCGCCCCGAGCAGGCCAAGCTCGGCCAGTTTTTTCACCAGGATTTCCGGCGTGCGCCGCTCATCTTCGCATTCGCGCAGCCGGGGGCGCATCTCGTTTTCGGCAAACTTTTTAGCCAGATCGCGCAGCATCAGCTGCTCTTCACTCAAGGAAAAATTCATCAACATTCCTCACTTTCTCATTCATTATTTCGCTACAGGGTCCCTTGCAAAACTGCCTTTT
>JAOZRP010000233.1 GCA_029940125.1 bacterium | reverse complement strand
GGCGGGCAATCCGTGCTTAAAAAATTCAGTTACGAAACGGGAAAGCTTTGCCGGGTGGCTTCCCGGCAGGTGAAGCTGTCTTCCATTCGTCGTCAGCGCAAGCACTATTTCCAGAATCTCGGGGAACGTCTCTATATATTCAAAGTGCTGCAGAAAGAAGAAGATGTCTGGGACAAGGAGGAAATTTCCCAGCTTTTGTTGACCTTGTCGGACTTGGACCAGGAGCAGGAACTGCTTCTCCAGGAAATCAACGAAATAAAAGCGGAAGAAATGCCTGCGGACGAGGCTGAAACGGGCATGGACGCTTTTTCAGCTCCTGAAGCTGCCCCGGCCACCGCGGATAAAGCGGCGTCCGGTGATAAAAAACCGGCGGCGAAAACGACGGCCAAACCTGCCGCCAAGGCTGCGGCTGACAAACCGGCGCGAAAAAGGACCACAGCCGGCAGGCCGCGGGCCAAATCGGCGGCTTCAACCACGAAGAGTACCGCCAAAACGGGCACGACGCGGACAGCCAGGAAAAAACCGGCGGCGAAAAAAACAACCGCGAAAAAGCCGGCGGCAAAAACCACTGCCGGTGGGAGTGCCGCGAAAAACGCTGCTGGTGAAAGTACCGAGAAAAAATAGCGCGGCTTCAAAGGCGGGTTTTAAAAATTTTTTTGATCAGTTTTTTCAGCTCGGTCAAATCGGCCGACTTGACTACATAATAGTCCGAGGCCATGGCGGCGACGTCCCGCTTGTAAAAGCTGTAGGCAGATAAAAGAATAACCGGCAGGTCGTAGTACTTGTCCCGGATCATTTTCAACAGTTCCATGCCGCTTAACTGCGGCATTTTAATGTCCAGCAGGACGATGTCCGGGTGTTCTTTTTCAATGACTTCCATTGCCTGCTGTGGATCTCCCAGGCTGATGACTTCGTAGCCCTCGTCTTCCAGTTCACAGGACAACAGCAACCGGATATTTTCCTCGTCGTCGATGGAGAGTATCTTTTTTCTGGTTTCCATTTTCCCCAACTCCCTTATGGTATCAGCTTTTTTTCTGTCCCCACCGTTTCAACAGGTAGGGCTTGCTGTCTTCGTATACTTGGCAAAGTTCTTCGATCACTTCTTCCGCTTGGTAGTCGTCCAGGTTCTCCGTTTCATGGACAAATGAGGAGATAAAGCCATAGTAGAGGGGGATCAATGACTGGAGTACCTGCTGCCGGTCCGGGGCCTGCTGGTAAAACACCGCGTAGTCGAAAACGACGTTGGTCCACAGTGCTTTGGGGAAATCCATGTTTTCCCCGGCCATTTCAGCGACTTCCAGCAGCTTTGCCAGCACCTCCGCGGAGAGAATCCGCCGGTAGGAATCCAGGTGAGTTGACATGCCTTCGGTGAATTTGGCCGTCATCCGGGAGACGTCAACCTTAAGCGGTTTGGGTTCGGTTTCCGATTGAAATCCCAGGATTGCCGTTGGCCGACTTCCGGAAACTTTCCGCCAATGTGATTCATACGTGCCCATCAGGTTGAAGATCGTACCTACCACCTGGATAAACATGGGGCCCAGGTCGGCTCCGGGATCCTTGTCGTCGTGGATTTTCGCTCCCATGAAAGACTGGCAGATTTTGAAGCCGTTGACGATGGCGGTGGTGGTCATCCAGATGTCGATGCCGAAGCGGGTGACGTCGGTATCCCAGACGTCCTGCGCCAGGTAGAGGTCCAGGAGCTTGCCGGAAAAGCCGAAGTCACCGCCGATGGGTTGACGAACCCGCCGGCCGTAGAGAGCCCTGGTGAAAGGGTAGGCGATGCTGTTGGTGATGGTGCCGTCATACTTGTAGCGGCGGTAGAATGGGCAGACATAACCATAGTCTTTCGCCAATACCGGGGCCAGCAGCAGTTGGATCCATTCCGGGGTGATGCTGCGCAGATCTGAATCCAGCACGGCGCAGGCTTTGACCCCCAGCAGCTGCGCCGCTTCAAAAATGGCTTTGAAGGCCGAACCCTTGCCGGGGATGCCGATGTACCGGCCGCTGATGTTTTCCAGGGGATGCCGGGGCTTGCTGATGAAGAAGGTATCATAAGAGTCGGTTTTGGCGATTCGCTCAAAAACCGCCCGGGTCTGGTCCTCGGAACCACCGTCGGAATTAAAGATCACCGCCCGGGCATCGGGATAGTACTTGGCCAGCCCCAGTTTGATGGCTTCGGTGACGTGGCCGATGGTCTTTTCGTTGTTGTAGCTGGGGATTCCCACCAGGATGTCGGCCCGGGCAATGGCGGCGACGCTTTTCCTGGTTTCGTTGTTAAGAGCACTTGGGGCCGTCAAGGTGTTTCTCCTCGTTGTTTGTGGTCAGGGTAAGGATAGTGATGTCATGAAAATATCCTAATCACTTGCGGTGGTGGTGTCAATATATTTTGCTTTTATCAGACCATGGACTGGTTGCATGCCTGTTGACAGAAGCGGCAGGGAAGCCCAGCAGCGTTCAGGGATAGAGCGTTTGGGTCGCAAATCGCACAAGTGGAGACAGGCGATAAGTGGAGGAAGCGGGATGGTTTTGCCCGTTGGCGTTTTTGCGGGCGGTTTTTTTGTTTTCCCCGGTAATGGTACCCGTGGATTTTAATGGTGGTTGAACGCTGAAAAACAGGTGCCGGTAAAGCGTTTCGCTGTTGGTTTCGTTATTGATTAATGTTGGTTATTGTGCTATGGATGCTTCTGATTTTTTGCGGTATTATTGATGAGTTAAATAAACGTTCCCTGGCAGGCATCGCTGTGCTCTGCGGGGTGATGTGGGGGGTTGAAAGGAGTTTAGTCAGCAAATGGCAAAAAGTAAGATATCGGTCAGAAGGGAACTGCGGCAGCCTGACGGCTTTATGAAAACTGCCAACGCGGTGCTGGCCTATGCGAAAACCCATAGTAAAAAGGTGATTGCGGCCGGGATTGTCATTCTGGCGCTGCTGGTTGTGATTCTGGGGACCCGTGCCTATTTGGGCTACCAGAACAAGCAGGCAGCCATGGTTTTAAGTGCCGGCCTGCAGTATTTTGATGATGTGACCAAGACGGAGGCGCTGAAAACCGGCATTGACAAGTTGGAAAAAGGAGTTGGAATTTCACACCTGGCGGCCTCATATCCTTTAGCCTGCTACCTGCGGGGCAACGGCTATTATAATTTGAAGCAGTACGATGAAGCCGGCCGGGCTTACCAGGAGGCTTTGGACAAGGCTGCGGCTGATCCTTACCTTGCCGCTTTGTGCCGTTTAGGCCTTGCCTATGTTGATTTTGAGAAGCGTGAATATGCCCGTTGCCTGGAAATCCTTGACAAAATCCAGGCAGACCATACTTCCACCAGTGAAGATGTCTATTTGCTTTTGGGAATGAGTTGTGAAAAGTTGAAAAAATATGAACAAGCGAAAGCCGCGTATGAAAATCTGATCCAGTTCGTCCCCGACACCCGTTACAAAGAGTGGGTTGATGAACGATTGGAGCATTTCAAGTTGATTGCCGGATAAAGGCAGGTGGTATGATGTCAGTAAAAAAGCGCGTGGTTGTCGTTGCCTTGCTATGGCTGACGGTTTTATTTGGCTGTGCCGGTGGTAATATTGAAGAAAATCAAGCGGCCCCGACACTGCCGGATGATGTCTATGAGGAGATAATTGCTCATTACCGGAATCACCGCTATGATCTGGTGAAGCAGTATATTGCCCGGAGCCAGGAAAGCGGCGTGCGTGACAAGCGTCTTTATTTTCTCAGCGGCATTTTGGCCTGGGAAGCGGGGAACTATGAGCAGGCCAAAACGGCTTTTAAACAGGCCATTGACTTGGATCCCGAGTATTCTGACGCCTATAACAACCTGGGAATTTTGTACATGCGGGACAAGGAGTACACGGAGGCCGAATCCGCTTTTCATAAAGCCCTGGAAAATCCACTGTACCTGACGCCTGAGAAGGCCCTGGTAAATTTGGGCAAGTTGATGGAAGCGGAAAAGAACGATAAAGCGGCTGAACAGTATTACCGTCATGCCATCAAGCTTAAACCGGGGTTTTTCCAGGCATACTACAATCTGGGCATGCTTTTTTACCGCCTGGAGAATTTTAGGCTGGCGGCGGCGGTTTTTGACCAGGCGGTGAAACTGGCTCCGCGCTGGCCACCGGTATGGTTCTGGTACGGCATGTCATTGAAGGAAACCAATGAATACGGGAAAGCCCGGGCTGCTTTCGGCAAGGTTCAAGCTTTGAAACCTGATTCGGAAATGGCCAAACGGGCTGCCGTGCAGTTGAAAAAATTGCCGGATAATTAGTACCTTATCCCTGAAAGGCTGTCAAAAAAA
>JAOZRP010000232.1 GCA_029940125.1 bacterium | reverse complement strand
CTGCTGCCTTTTGCGGGTTTCGGAGCAATTCCACAACTGCCGCGGCAAATGCTTCTTCCCGGTAAGGAACACACAAACCGCCAGAACTATCCCTGAGCACCTGTTGCTGCTCCGGGTGATCATTGCCAACCACCGCTTTGCCCATGGCCATGTATTCAATCAACTTGGTAGGAGACGTCGAGTTCAGAATAAACGTGGGGCAGAATGGAGAAACGCAGACATCTGCCGTCTGAACATACTCCCAAGCCGTTTTCATCGGCAAAAAGCCGGTGATAACAACCGCATCAGCAACCCCCAACCTGGCAGCCTCATTGATTATGAGCTGTTCATCCACAGGATCGTCTCCCCCACCAACCAGGTACAGTTTTGCCTCTGGCACCAGGTCCCTGACCAAAGAAAAGACCCTGACAAGAAAATCAATCTTTCTCACTCTGGCTACGGTTCCAAGGTAGACGATTTTCTTATCTTTACCCTTTCGATCCAACACTTGTAAACCTTTTCGGTATGGAACCTTGGCAATTTCCACCCCCATGGGCACGGCAGTAAGCTTTTCGACCTCTACACCGTTAGCCATCACGTCATTTTTCATCTGTTCACTCTGGACAAAAATATGATCGGCTTTCGGCATGATGATATGATACAATAAAAACCTGAAACACCAACCCCGGACAAAATAAAAAAGAGGATAGCGGGCCGAACCATTTTGCGCCCGATAAAGAGAAGCCTCAGGAAATGGGTAGGAAAGCCAGTATACAAACCTGGCTTTTCTGGTTCCGGCAGCAATGATCGCCAGAAGAGCGGAAATAAATTTGTCCTTGACCAGGACACAGTGATAGTTTTTCTGTTTGGTCAGCCTGAAAACCTTCAGGTCATTACGAATATCCAAGAGATGCTTTTTCAGTCGATTCCAGCGTGAAATCCCGTTATTGGTGGCGCCAACCCATACCCTGCCAGACTGCCATTCTGTTTTGTAAGGCTGCTGACACTCAGCGTCAGACTGCAGCAACCAATCTATTTTATATCCTCGTCCGATCATTTCACGGCCAAACAAAACGGCCACATCAACCCGGAAGGGGGGAAACTTGTCGGCAGCAAGAAACAATAATCTAACTTTATCAACAGATGGCATAATTACCCATCTTCCTAAAAATTACCTTCAAACAAAAATCACCGGTCGAACAACCTTCGCCCCAATAAATTATTGATCGTTTGCCGCTCGACAACTGTAAAAGGGTTCAAAACCATTAACAATCCAAAGCATACAACAGCTCCAATACTCAAACTGGTCAAGCACTGGTATAACTTTTTTTCCACCATTTGGGCCGCAATGCCAGCAATCAACAATGCTGCCATCGTCGTGATGATCATTTTTCCAATTCCCAGCCAGTCGGGTGAAACATCATACCCCTGAGTCCGCAGTCGCCCGGCAATGTAACCGTTGCGAAAAATCATAATTATCGTCAAGCCACCCAACAAACCCGGCAATTTTAAAAAATATACCACCACAAGCAGCGGTGCAAGAAAAAACCAGGCCTTTATATTGCTCCTGAAAAGCAGATCACTCTTCTGCACCGCGTTGCTGGCATGCTGTAACATGTCCGTAAAGGTCTGCAACATCAAGATTATCAGCAGCCAGCAAATTATCCAGGCGCTGCCTGGATATTTCCCTCCGGTTATTACACTGATAACCACATCTCCATACCAGTAGAACCAACCGGTCAAGGGAATGAGAATGAGGAGGTTTATTTTCAGAATAATGGATAAATATCGAGAACATTGCCGAAAATTATACGCTTCAGTATATTTGGCCATTATGGTCGGCTCAATAATATTGTTCAGCAAAAAAGATGGCAAATACCGTTGAACTAACTGGGCAATAGCATAAGAAAAGCCGACAACAGCAGTAATTCCCGAATTGAAAAAATAAGCGCTGAATAATTTGACTGCCGGTGGCCTGGAATATATCCCGGAAAGAACCCACAAATAATTCTGCAAACCGGTTTTTGCCATCTGCCGCCAGTCCAGAAGTTTTTCTTCCAGTTTGAATACTCTGTCTCTATGCAAGAAAAAATGTTTTTCCAGCTGCCAGAGCATGTACAGTAAACCAACAGCCATACTACATCCCTGTATCAGGAGGGCCCCAAGCAGATCAATGCCACCCAAAGCAAGTAAAACGGTAATCAAAAGCAGGAGCTTCAAATACCATTCCAACACCATGCCAACCACGGCTTGTTTCTGTAGCATCAAGGTTTGCAAACTCACGTCTACAAGCCTGGACATACTAAAACTAAAGGAATACATTGCAAAAGCCCACACTAGTTTCATGGATGCCGGCAGCTTAAACCACCCCGCAAGGAATGGATAACACAGGACCACAGCTCCCAGTATGAGAATCAATAAAACCGCCCGGATCAATATAAGCCATCGACAAGTCCATCGTAATTCAGCTTCAGCTTTCGTGATCCTCAACTCGGGGAGATATCTGGGTACGACTCTCTTAATTCCGACTTCGCTAACCACCTCCAACAGCATTAAAAGTCCGGAAAAAGCGGTATATCCGGCATAATCGGTCACTTCCATGAACCGGACCAACAGCAATGGTACCAAGACCGCCGCAAACGCCGTAATCCCCCGACCAGAAAGATAATGCACTATTCCACGGCGGATCAGGGAGGCAGTGAAATAAGACCCTTTCCGAGAAGAATCGAGTGGTTGTCCCGGCGTAGACTGGGGCGTAGGCTGGTGAGAGAATATTTTCACGATAAAAGGATTTTAGCAGGAACCAGGCTGACGTTGCCGTGTTTACAGGGCATTTTCTGCTCCCTGGTTATTGAGCCAAAAGATGAGACCGAAAACCCCCATCGTAATAAACATCATCGGGGCGGCAAAAGGAATATCATTGCGATAGGGAAGAGAAAGCAAAACCAAAGGCATAACCGCCTGCAGGCCGGCAGCCAGTGACCGTTGCCAATCGGCAAGGCGCACATGTTGTGACAATCTGCCCGCCAGGATATACATCAGCAAAATAATGGCCGCAAAGATCATGGTGCCAAGCAAGCCAACTTCCCACAAAAAGGTGGACAAGCCAGAATAATCAATGTCTACCCCCGACCAGCGTACGGCCTCGCTGCCCGTAACCAGACCCTGAGTACGGGAAGAACCCAAACCATGCCCCAGCAGGGTGACCACCGGATTTTTCAGGCCGTGTTTTTCCTTCCAAAACTGCAACACGCTGACCCGAGAAAATCTGCCTTTCTCGGCCATGGCGGAATTTCCAGACCGCGACTTAAAACTGTAGCTGAAAGCATGCACAATATGATGCGTAAAATTACCTTTTTTCAGGGAGGTACGATAATGTAAAAGTTCCAGTGAAAGCACCATTACCGAAACAACAACACTCAAGAGCAGCAATATCCGCAGAAATTTTTTTGGCCGCTGGTAGCTGTATTCACGGTAAAGGGTTATTATTGCTACTGGCAGGTAAATAACCGCAGCTTTGACTTCCATGAACAAGATAGGAAGCCAGAGAAGAAATACCACTGGGCCATCTTTTTTCCAAAAAAACCGCCGTGATTTCGTAAAAGCCAGCCAGACAATGAGGCACAAGATAAGGTAAAACGCCAGCACTGCACCCAAGCCACCCGCTGTTTGTGAACCCCCGAAGGTTCCCACTACCGAGTCAGCAGCATCCATGGGATTGATATTGTGTTCCAGGCGCCAGGAACGGATAAAAAAATATTGGTACAGCACCGGGAAAATTTGTAACAGCCCGATTCCAAAAAGAAGTTTCAGCCAGTGGACAATACACTTATCCTTTATAGGGTAAAGTGCTAAGAAGAACCACAGTCCCCCCATCATAAAATAGCTTTTGAAGCTGGTAATAGTCTGTTTCAACGGAAATTTTGCCAGGATGCTGGATAAAAAGGCGATGAAAATAAAAGCAAAAAGCAGGGCCAGAATGGTTTTTGAAATCTTTGGACAAAGCACGGTTCTTGCCAGTTCCTGCCGGCCCAGATAGTACAGCGCCGGCAAAGACAACAAAAAAATCTGGCCGTATGAAATCCACCACATGGTTTTCAGCGATGGAAAAATATAGCCGGCAGAACCGGCAATCACCAAGGTAAAAACCGTGGTCACATACAACAGCAACTTCGGCTGGCATGAGATTGCCAGAGAACAAATGGTACAAAAAACAAGGAGGAAAACACTGATCCTATCCATATGGGAACTTTGAAAAACAGGGTTTGCACCTGTCGCTAAAGGGTAAACCACAAAATTTAGCCATTAAAGACCCTGATGTTCAACCAGA
>JAOZRP010000576.1 GCA_029940125.1 bacterium | reverse complement strand
ACCGGCAAGGTCATGGTTTGGGTCGTAGGATCGTAACCTTTCGGCATCTGCACCAGGTGATAACCACCAGCTGGCGGAGTGACATTGTACTGAATAGTCCAGGTATTACTCTGGGGAAGCGCCTGGATCCGCCGGTTGCCGTAATCGGCAGCCAGGGTTACCTGTCTGGCATCGTCCCAGATAATGCCGTAGACATCCCAGAGTTCATTCGGCTGGTTTCTCGGCTGTGAAACAGCATCAAAACCGGCAATCCCGGCATACCAGAGCAGATCTCCTGTGGCCAGGGAAAGGCCGGCAAGTTCCTTCAACCCGGAAGAATACACAATCAGCACGCCGTCGGCACCCTTGCAGCAGGCAGCCGGATTGACGCCATCCTCATTAATTATCGCCGGCTTTTTATACGTACGCACATACTCAAAACCGCTGGAAACATCGAAGCAACCAATCTCATCACGGCCATAGCTGCAGATGTACAAGTGATCGTCAAACATGGCCATACCGGTTGGATAGTTGCATTCCAAGCGATTGAAAAAACCGGCACCAGGACCATACTCAAGGTGGACCTCAACCAATGCCCCGGTGGCACCATCCAGTTCAGCAACAAAGCCGGTATTATAGGAACTGGCTGAGGTATCTCCCCTGCCATTATACGATGAGATCATCAGGTTCCCATTGGGCAGCCACACCGCATCGCGAGGATTATAGACCCTGCCGTCACTGGCATTGCCCGGGGTACCGTCCCCAAACGACCACAACACCTGACCCGTGAGATAATCAAAGCATCTGATGAGATGATAGCCATAATTGACCAGGGCCAGTTTGGTATTGTCGGCGTTGATGTCACCACCACGGAGATTCCCATAAGCATCAGGTACGGTCAGCGGGTTGCCACTGCTGCCAAACGGAAGCCATTCCAGGAAAAGGAAGTCAGGGGAGAAAATGGCACACTGGCTGCTGTAATTGATCACCAGATAATTACCGTCCAGAAGGCAAAGGATTTTGACCGGGTCATAGCACCCTTCGTTCTTATTGTAATAACTGGAGAGCACCCCGTGATTGACCTGATTCCAGCCAGCAGGGGGAAGATGTTCAGTCCATATTTGATTGGCATTTAAAGCTGCCTCATCTTTCAGCTGCTGCCATCCAAGCTCACCGATGGACGGCATATGCCGCTTCAACGCATCATTATTTGCCAAATCATTGATAAACGTTTTCAAGCA
>JAOZRP010000575.1 GCA_029940125.1 bacterium | reverse complement strand
CTCACGATGTCGCGCCGGAAAACAGCACCGGTTGCTGACTTTAAAACAGCGCAAAAAGTGTGTCGGACACTACTGATGAAAGTTATTTGTTGTTGGACAGTACTGGTTTTTTGACAAATATTCAATTTTGAAAAATCAAAGCGCGGATTAACAGGAAATAACTTCTGACGTTTGACAGGTGTGATAGCTTCTTGTAATTATTGAACTAATTGCTAAC
This sequence comes from bacterium, assembly GCA_029940125.1. Lineage (GTDB taxonomy): Bacteria > Desulfobacterota > Anaeroferrophillalia > Anaeroferrophillales > Anaeroferrophillaceae > DQWO01. Next base: position 1,004 of record JAOZRP010000575.1, on the reverse strand, counting down.
AGCTAACAGCTAACAGCTGATTGCTAATCGCTGTACTTCACCTATTGCCCAACTAGGGCGGCATTCATTCTTTCATGCCAGGCCTGGCGCTGGTCTTCCGGCATGAAGGTGACAAATTCACCCATGGATCTTTCGACCCCCATCAGGTCAATGAGAAAGTTGTAAACCGCGTCGGCGGCATCCAGTTCCGCCCTTAAAGACTGGTTCTGGGCGTCGAGAAGGTCGATGATCGATTTAATGCCGTTGACGTAAGAGTCGGTGACCAGATCAAGATTGCGTCTGGCGGCGTCGGCAGCGTCCCGGGACAGGCTGATGGATGGATACGAGGCCCGGGTCTGGTTGATGGCCGCCAGCACTTCCTGGGTGATAACCTCGGCTTCGGCGCTGCGGTCCGTATGCAGGCGGGAAACCTCTTCCGACAGCCTTCCCGTTCGGGCTCTTTTCTTGCCGCCTTCGAAAATCGGGATCCGGGCGTAGACGCCGACGCTCCAGTCGGTATCGTTGAGATCGGCAGCGCCGTCGTCCCGCTGTCCGGAACCATCATCGGCAAAATACTGTTCAACCCGGCTTTCAACCGTGAACTCCGGCAGCCAGTAGGACCGCCGGGCGGCGTCTTTAAGCCTTTTTCGGGCCATGATCGCCGCGTCGTAGGCCTTCAGCTCCGGCCGTTTGTCCAGAGCCTCGTTGACGGCAAAATCCTTGAATTTATCCAGGTAAAAAGGATTGTTGATCAGCCGCAGGTAAAAGCGGTCGCCCGTAATGAACAGCGGGTCTTTCAAGGTGGTTTCCGCCGGGATAAACAATTCCGGCAGCGGCCGGTGCAAAATGCGGTTTAAGGCCTCCATGGCATTCATGACGTCGGATTCCCGGTAGAGAACCTCGCGCCGGTCATTGGCGAATTTGCTTTCCCAGCGGTACACCTCGTCGGGGCCGGAGGCGCCGGTTGAAACCTTGATCTGGGCCCGCTCCAGGTTGGCCTCGGTAAGTTTCAGGTTGTCTTTGTA
>JAOZRP010000574.1 GCA_029940125.1 bacterium | reverse complement strand
CTCGCGTTAGCTTTTTAACTTAACAAGCTGTTTTTCCATGTTTTTCTGAGAGCTGACGGCTGATCGCTGAAAGCATTCATCGGGAAATGAACATTTTCGGATGAATACTATTTAATCAGCCAGGGCTGGGGCAGAAAAATCTGTTCATACAGTGAAAAAGCGTAGCGGTCGGTCATGCCGGCGATGAAGTCGCAGACATTCTGTTCCAGGCCGGCTGATTCCAGGTAAGCATGGTGGTATTGTTCCCGAAAAGTATGGGGATTGTCAATGAAGAAATGATAAAGATCTTCCAGCAGTCGCCTGGCTTTAATAAAATCGGCGTGGACTATGTCGCTGTCGTACACCTGCCGGTAGAGGAAGTCGCGCAGCTGGGTGATGGCTTCCAGGATTTCGGGGCTGATGAGCAGCCGTCCACCGCCGACCCGGCAGCTGTTGTCAATAATGTCAGTTACCATGGTATTGATTCGCTGACTGTGACGTTCACCAAGCAGTCGTCGGCAGGCGGCCGGTATCTGGTCTCGGGTAATCACCCGGGCCCGGATGGCGTCGTCAATGTCATGGTTGACATAGGCAATGATGTCGGACAGCCTGACTATCTGGCCTTCCAAGGTGCAGGCCGTGCAGTCGGGATCATCGGAGAGGATGTCCCCCTTTCCCTTGGAATGTTTGACGATGCCATCCCGGACCTCAAAGGTCAGGTTTAAACCCCGGCCTTCCTTTTCCAGGTATTCAACCACGCGCAGGCTTTGAAAAAAATGCCGGAAGCCACCGGGATGCAGCTGGTTGAGGACGGCTTCGCCCGCATGGCCGAAGGGCGTATGGCCCAGATCGTGACCCAGGGCGATGGCCTCGGTAAGGTCTTCATTGAGCCGCAGGGCTTTGGCAATGGTGCGGGCGATTTGGGCTACTTCCAGGGTGTGGGTCAGGCGGGTCCGGTAATGGTCGCCGCTGGGCGAGAGAAAAACCTGGGTTTTATGCTTCAGGCGCCGGAAAGACTTGCTGTGGATAATCCGGTCCCGGTCATGCTGGAAAGCCATGCGGTAGTCGCATTCGGCTTCCTGGTGCTGCCGGCCCCTGGATTGACTGCTCAAGGCGGCGTGGGGAGAAAGGTAGTCCTTCTCCCGCTGTTCCAGTTGTTCTCTGATGGTCATGGGTTCTCCAGGTCTGTGTCTGTTAGTGCCTTATCCCTGAAAGGCTGTCACTCTTTTCAGTACCCCCTTGAGGGG
>JAOZRP010000231.1 GCA_029940125.1 bacterium | reverse complement strand
AGCCGTTGGAAAACAGGTAATCGAGCGCCAAAAAGCGCTGAAAACAGCGCCGGTTGACACTATTCAAGACTCTAACCGGACAGTACTGAATTTTACAAAAAAAGAAGGAGAAAACCATGACCAGAGAAGAGATTATGAAAATCATTAAGGAAGAAAGCATTCATTACTTTCGCCTGCAGTTTGTCGATATTTTTGGTTTTATGAAAAATGTCGCCATTCCCTTGAGCCAGATTGAAAAGGCACTGGATGGGAAAATCATGTTTGACGGTTCGTCTATTGAAGGCTTTGCCCGTATTCAGGAGTCGGATATGTACCTGGTTCCCGACTATGACACCTTCTGTGTCTTGCCATGGCGCAACCGTGAGGGCAAGGCGGCGGCCAGGATTATCTGCGACGTGTACAAATATGACCAGACCCCGTTTGAGGGCTGCCCCCGGGTGAACCTGCGCCGGGTGATGAAAGAAGCCGAAGCGCTGGGCTATACCATGAATGTGGGTACGGAATGCGAGTTCTTTCTTTTTAACTATGATGAAGATGGCAGCCCCACAACCGATACCCTTGATACCGCCGGCTACTTCAGCGTTGACGCCGAGGACGACGGCATTGAATGTCGCCGGGAAATCATCGAAACCCTGGAAAAAATGGGCTTTGAGATTGAGGCTTCCCACCATGAAGTGGCGGAAGGACAGCATGAAATCAATTTCAAGTATGCCAGTGCCCTGCATGCGGCGGATAATACCGTTACCTTCAAATGGGTAGTGAAAACCATTGCCAAGGAATTTGGCATGCACGCGACCTTTATGCCGAAGCCGGTGTTCGGCGTCAACGGTTCGGGGATGCATACCAACCAGTCGCTGTTCAACCTTGACGGCACCAATGCCTTTTTCGATGAAAACGGTCCGGAACAGTTAAGTGAAACCGCGTATCAGTATATTGCCGGCATTACCAAGAATGCCCGTGGCTTCGCCGCCGTAACCAACCCGCTGGTCAATTCCTACAAACGGCTGGTTCCCGGCTATGAAGCACCGGTGTATGTTGCCTGGTCAGCCCGCAACCGCAGCGCCTTGATGAGAATTCCCGCCTCCCGCGGCCTGGGAACCCGGGTTGAAGTGCGCTGTCCCGACCCCACCTGCAACCCGTATCTGGCTTTTGCGATGATGTTCAACTCCGGTCTTGACGGGATTAAAAACAAGCTCAAGGCCCCAAATCCGGTTGACTTGAATATTTTTGATATGACCGCGGAGGAGAAAATCGCGGCGGATATTGACCTGATGCCCTCTTCCCTGCTGGAAGCCATTGAGGAGTTTAAGGCCAATCCCATAGCCCGCGAAACCCTCGGAGACCATATTTTTGAAAAGTATGTTGCTTACAAGGAATCTGAATGGAATGCTTTTCGGATTGCGGTTACCGACTGGGAAGTGGATAAATACCTGGCGATGTATTGATGCATCAACGACAAATAACGTGGCGGTAAACATCATTGAGGCCCGATCATGTACAGGAGATGATCGGGCCTCTTTTATGCCTGTTGTAACCGTAATTCATGGTTATCCCTTCCGGCGCCGATCAGGTCTTGGTCTTTCGGGAAGGGAGAGAAAAAGTACGAACGATGCTTTCCTTTCGACCTGCCGGCCTCTGAAAGGCAACGGCCGGATAGCCGATGGCAATAACCGCGTAGATTTTTTCATCCCTTGGAATCCCCAATTTTCCCCCGATGCTTTTGTCTCTCTTCATCGCTTCGACCGCGAAGCCGATCAGGCAGGTTCCCAAACCCATGCTGTGGGCTGCCAGCAGGATGTTGCCGCTGGCCAGCAGGGCGTCTTCCTGCGGACAGCTGGCTCCCGGTCTGGCGCCCACCAGGATGGCGGCGGGAGCGCCGTGAAAAAGCCGATCGGTGCCATCCTTTTCCCAGGCATCCAGACCTTCCTGAATATTTTGGTAATATTCCCGGTAGTAGGAATCCAGTTCTCCAAAACCACCTAGCTTCAGCAGTTTCCTCAGCCAGCTCCTGGCTGCCAGCCGGTTGAGCTTCCGGTAAAAAGCGGCGACCAGGTGTCCGAATTTCACCATCGACTGTCGGTCGGGGATGATGGTGAAGGTCCAGCGCTGACTGTTGGTACCCGAAGGAGCGGTGGTGCCGATCTTGACCAGGTCAAGGAGGAGGTCGTGGGCCACCGGCCGGTCCTGATACATTCTTATTGACCGGCGGGAGCGCATCAAACGGACCAGGCCGGCGATGTCTGTCTCCCCGGGCGGCAGCCAGCGCCCGTCCGGCTGGAAAGTGCTAAATTCCAGGCTGTCGTTGTCCAGGGAGGTTACTTTGATGGCTTCTTCAGGACAGACGGCGGCGCAGTGACCGCAGGCAAAGGCACATTCACCGCTGACTTCCGCCTTGCCGTCTTCGGTCAGGGAAAGAGCCTGTGATGGACAAATGCGAACGCAGAGTCCACAGCCGATGCACTGCTCGCTGGTAATGTGATGGCTTGTGAGCATTCATCAAACCTTTGATTGTGCCTGAAGCGTGAACGTTGATTTTCCCCGATTTTACCACCCCTCTGGAAGGGGTGTTACCCTGCCATTGTGAAACCCCTGTTGCCGGCAGTAGTCCTGCAGGTCTTGCATCCTTTCAGGGAAGAGGGGGTGGGATGAAAAAAAACTGACGCCAGCATAACGGGAATGATGCATTGATGCAAGCTTTTTGAAAAAAATCAGGGCCCCGCCCACGTGACCGTAGGTACAGTGTAAAACGTCCAGGGCAAAATGATCGGCGGCGGTTTCCTGCTGGCGGGAAAAACGTAATTCCGTCAGATTAAGAAATCTGGCTGCCAGTCTGCTGGCCTGGTTGTGAGGGCCGAACAGAGCGGTGCTGATGGCCATGAATACCAATCCCCGTCCCAGGCCCCGGAGATGGTCCCGGTGGAAAAAATGGCCCATTTCGTGGCCGAGAACGAAAGTCAGTTCATTCTCGGATGACAGCTCGTCCAGCAGGCTGCTGAAAACAATGATGGTGCCCCCCGGTGCGGCCAGGGCATTGACACGCGGTGAATCAATAACTTTGACGGTGCAGTGGTAAGGAAGCCTGGCGCAGTGTTCCTGCAGCCGGTCCAGAAGTGACTGCAGCTTCTGACTCTTTTCCGCATCGATTTTTCCGCTCATTGTTTTTGACAGCAGGCTGCTGGCCAGTACCTGCTCAAAGCGGGGAGAAAGACGGGGGATGAGCAGTTCAACAGCAAAGCCCAGGAGCAGGTAAAGGACAAGAACGATGGCCATCAAACCGCCGGCGAGAACCAGAAACTCCCTGATGGCCGAGGTTGGAGTAATATTGACATTCCTGTCGGGTTGTCGAGGAACGAATTGCATCTCAGGAAGACTTCATACTGATGGCGGTACCGTAGGCAATGACCTCAACACTGCCCAGTTTCCCTTTGAAGGCCCGTTTGCCGATGGATGAGGTTTCAATGCGAACGTTGACAATCATGGCAGCTCCATGGGCTTTTTCCTTCATGCGCAGGATAGCTTCCCGGCGGGCCCGGTCCAGGAGGCTTTCGTAGGACTTGACCGCACCGCCAAAAATATTGCGGAGATCGGCCAGCAGGCGTTTGAAGTAATCAACGGAAATCACCACGCTGCCCACCACCATGACCGCCCGTTCAATTTGGGTTTCATCCAGGTCCAGCTTTTTAATGGTTACAGCCGGCAGGTGCAGGAGTTGTTCTTCACGCTTGTTTATTGAGCGGTAATGATGTTTTTCCGCCAGGGTCCCGGCTCCATATCCGAGGGCCAGCAGTACCAGGAAAACGGTCAGTTCACCCATGTTTTCTCCTGTTATTCATAGCGGACGGCGGTGCCGTATACGTAAAGTTCAGCCGCTCCCTGGGCCACCGAGGAGGTGGAGAAGCGGACGTTGATGATGGCGTTGGCCCCCAGCTGTTCAGCGCTGGCCCGCATGCGCTGGATAGCCTGGGCCCGGGATTCCTGCAGCAGCTCCGTGTAGCCTTTCAACTCGCCGCCAATGATGTTTTTCAAGCCGGCCATCAAGTCCCGGCCGATATGCTTGGCCCTGATGGTGCTGCCGGAGACCAGGCCATAGTGTTCGACGATTCTTTTCCCAGGAATGTTTTCAATGTTAGTGATAATCATATTGTACCTCAATCGTTGTTTCCGGAAGGTGAAATTCTGAAAAATCATTAGAAACTCTTTGATTTTACATCTTTTATCGGCACTTTACCACTTTTTCTTGACGACAACGGAATGTCTGGGAGGATCCGGGAAAATCCGAGAAAAAAACTAAAAAAAATTTTCCCCCTGACGAAAGTTTTCAGAAGAATCTGATTGTCAAAATATCTCCGTTCTAAATTCTAACGCCAG
>JAOZRP010000230.1 GCA_029940125.1 bacterium | reverse complement strand
ATCGCTCAACTTAGGAAACAGTTTCTGATGGACACCAACAAGAAAGAACCGGGGACGGTGAAAACGGCATATCCTGCATCGGCAGTAAACCATAACAGGTAAGGTGAGAGAAAATGACCAATCTACGCTCACTCCTCAAGCGCATCAAAAAAGGGAAGCAACCGGCAACCCGCGAAAACGGGAAAATGCATTTTGAGACCCTGGAACCACGGCTGCTCCTTGATGCCATAACACCTGAAGCCCAAAATTCCATCATTGACGGCCTCACCGCCTTTACCGATCTGGCCGCCGAGATCGACACCCTTGGCGACATGGCTAAAACCCTGCCCATTATCAACACGAGCATGGGGGATGCGGTTGACCTGGACGGTCTGCTGCAGGACAATCTTTTGACCCAGGTGACAAATTATTTTGCCGGCGATGACACCCCCAGCACCGAGGAGCTTCTCTCTTCAGCCCCCAACCTAAGTCAGTTTTCCCAGTCCGGTGACGATTTTGTCTTTGATTTCAACTTTTCCGCCAGCCAGAACAGCAGCGCTCCCCTTTCCCTGCCGGAAAATATTGAGGGTCTGCTTCTCGGACTCCCTGAAAACACCCCGGACCTGGCTTTCACCTCCAGCCTTGACCTTGAATTCTCCTTCGGCTTTAACGCCCAGTCCGGCGATTTTTACCTGGTTGACGACGCGGGCAGCCCTCTGCAGTTTGCTCCCAGCCTGAACCTGGCTGGAAATTCATTGAACTTCAACATGGACATGGGACTGTTCGCCTCCGTGGTCAGCAATGCCGAGGCAACCCTCAATGCCGTCCTGGAGATAAACTTTGACGATCCCAATGCCGACGGGAAGTTCACCCTGGACGAACTGCGCCACACCAGCACGGAGATCGTCAATATTGTCCAAAGCGCCGGGGAAGAGCTGAACAAAGCCCATCTAAACCTTCCCATCGACAATGACCTTGTTCCGGCCGAAGTCAGCCGGGTGTTGAACATTGACTGGCAGAATGTGCTGGATGATGTCCTGCCAGTTCATGAACTGACCGGCAATTCATTTTCTGTTCACCGTGATGAAGTCAATATCGGCAGCATCCTGCGCCTGCACAATGTTGACCTTTCCGCCGACGCCGACAGCAGCATAATCAATATCACCGCGGAAAGTGCTGAGCTGTTCCCGGAAGAGGCAAATTTCAGCGGCATTTTCAACACCGTTGCCGGCACCATTGATCTGGCCGATTCAGCCGTCAACCTGACTTCAACGGATTTTGTCATAAAGACCGGACCCGCCGGGGCAGAGGCAACGGAAATTGAAGGCGGGGAAACATCATTTTCCTTTTCAGCCGCTTCAGACCCCACTACGCCAATCGTTTCCCTTGCCACCGCCACGGCACGCTTTCCGCTGATCGTCGACGACGCCGGCAACCCCCTGACAGTTGAAATCGCTGATCTGGAAATTTTCCAGAACGGTTTTTCCCTGGCTTCAGGAACCTCGCACCTTGACGCGGCAACCTACGACCAGATCCTCACCCTGACCAACATTGATCTCACCATTGAAAATCTTGTCTTTACCGTCGGCGCCGGATTCAACCAGGGGATCCTGGCCCTGACCGCTGATTCTATAGAGATGTTCCCGGTTGACGGCAGCGGACTTTTCCACGCCGAAGAGCTGGTCATAACCCTCCTGGCCAACACCGGCGCCCTGCGACTTGACGCCCGGGATTTTACCCTGCAGGCGGGCAGTTTCATCACCGCTTCAGGCCATTCCGATACAACAACCCCGGCTTTGACCATCGACCTTGCTCCCGGGCAAACAGCAGATGAGGTGATTGCCAGCGCCCCGCAAACCAGGGTGGAACTCACCGCATTCCTTACGGAAGGGGGGCAGCCTTACAGCGGCATAATCGACAACCTCGAAATTCGCCGAAACGGCTTTTCCATCGATACCGTTGTCTTCAACGACTCAGCGCAGGATATCACCTTCGCGGATATTTTCAGCCTCGAGGATTTTACCGTTGTGCTGGAAAACCTTGAATACACGAACGGCAGTTTTGTTGCCGCCAACCTGGTCTGCACGGCCCTGAGCGCCCAGCTTCTCGGCGCCGGGGGAGCGGTCACCGGCAGGTTGACAAAAGAAGACGATGACGACTACGCCCTGCAGACAACCTGGGATTTCACCCATAACGAGCTTCACTTTACCGGCAACAACCTCACTGCCGGCATCAATGAATTTATTGACGTCAGCGCGGAACAGGTCACCTTTGATTATTTCAGCGGTCAGGAAACGGTATTGACGCTGACAGACGGCTCCGCCGCCCTTTTTGAAAATACGGCCGGCATTGACGCCTCAGTCAGCGGCGTCAATGGCACGCTCAACGCGACCACCGGCACGGTGGCCCTGGAAGGCAAGGCCCTGGCCATCGATCTCGGGCCTGAAAACCAGCGGGTGCTGGCAGTCAAGGCCGGGGACGACACCAGTACGGAGCCGATTTTTACCATCCATTATGATCCAGCCATGGCGGAAGATGCGGAAATCCTGAACCTCGACGCCGCCACGGTGAGTTTTCCGCTGCTGACCCAGGGAGGCGAGCCCCTGACCCTTGACCTGGACGACCTGGTTGTCCGCAAGGATGGCTTCACCCTGGGACAGGGAACTATTGATCAGCAGAGCCTGCAGCTGGCCGGGGTCGCGGATCTGGCCAATGCCTCCATGACGGTTGAAGGTCTGGTCTGGCAGGCAGGCAGCGGCATTACCGGCGGCACGGCTGTCTTTGAGGCTGAAGCCGCAGCGCTCTTTTCCGGGGTGGACGGCATGTCAGCCACCATGGCCAGCAACGGAGAAAGCAAAGCCATTCACGGGGAACTGCAACTGGTTGAGCAGTCATGGTCGATAACCGCCAATGACTTTGATCTTGTCATTGATAATATCCTCACTTTCCATGCTGATTCCGGCGCCTTTTCCTGGAATTCGGCCGGCAGTGAAGATCTGCTCACCTTCAGCGGGGCGAATGCCGCTCTTTTTGGCGGGGCTGCCCATACCGAGACAACGATCAGCGGCCTGGACGGCACCATCAACCTGAAAACCGGAGCCGTGGAGTTTACCGCCGCCACTTTTGCCGCCCGGCTGGGGGATGCGGGCCAGCCGGTGATGAAGATCGACGCCGGCCCGGTGACAGATGAAGATGACAATCCTGTGCCGGTATTGACCTTCAGGTACGACCCGGCGGATACCGCGCCGGATACCCAGCTTGCCTATCTGGCCACGGCCACCATCACCATGCCGCTTTTTGCCGACCGCGAGGATGACGGGCAGGTGTTGACGGGGACCCTGCGAGGGTTGACCATCAATAAAAACGGCATGACCCTGAAATCCGCCGGCCTGGTTCCCTCCGCTCCGGTCAGTCTTGACGGCGTAATTGAACTTGAGGGCCTGTCGCTGCTCATTAACGACCTGGCAATCGGGGCAGCCAGCGGTTTTGATCCCGGCACCCTGACCATGACGGCGGACAGGGCTTCCATGCTGCCCACTGGCGAAGGCGAGGATGAGCATAACCTGCTGGTGGCCGGGGATATTGAGATCACCCTGCAGCCGGATGCCAGAACTTTTGCCCTGGAAGCCGGTTCTTTCACCCTGACCGTTGATGACATCCTGGAAATTGCCGGACAGGCAGTGGACGAATCTCCGGCCATCACCATGACCATCGCCGAGGGACAGCCGGCAGACGCCGTCGTTGCCACCGTGGCCTCGGGCGCCATTCACCTGAACGCCTTCAAACAGGAAAACGGCGAACCCTACGCCCTGGGCCTGACTGGTTTGACCATTCGCAGAAACGGCTTCACCCTTGATGAGGCCGTCACCACCATTAATGATCCCGTCACCATTGATTCACTGCTGAAGATATCTTCCGGCATGACCCTCACGGTAAGCAATCTGGCAATGCTTGACGGTTCGCTGACCGGCGGCACCATCGCCTGGACCACGCCGGTAGACGCCGAGCTGTTTCCGGACCTGTGGGGAGAAGACGAAGGGCTGGTAGCCCTTGCCGCCACTACCGGCAGTCTAGAGGTGACCACGGGGGCCTTCACTTTCACGGCCGACGAGATCGAAGCCCGGCTGGCCGAGGTGATCATCGTCAAGGCCGAAGGGGTTAATCTTGGCTTTGATCCGGCCCATCCGGAGAATGTGCTTTTCAAGGTCGCGGATGTCAGTGCCGAGATTAACGGCCTGCCGCCCCTGCCCGGTCTCCCTGACAACTTTCCCACGGTTGATTTCGGCACCTTCGGTATGACCGGCAACGGACGTTTTATTCTCGATCAAATTTCGGTTGACCTGCACGGCTATCAAAACAGCTTCAACCTCGGCGGCCTGCTGCCGGTGCG
>JAOZRP010000573.1 GCA_029940125.1 bacterium | reverse complement strand
TTGCCGAGAACGTTGAGGCTCTGGATCGGCCCTTCCAGCTTGCCGGTCAAGGGCCGCAGTGAAAAACCGACATTGGATTTTTTCAGCAGCATCACCGAACCCTTGTTCAGGAAGCCGTATTCACCCAGGCCGGTGGACATGGACGAGGTATTCTTCACCAGCAGCATTTCCTTTCTGCCGTCGCCATCCACATCGCACGCTCTCAGCCCGATATTGATCTGCTTCTTATCGGTATAGGACACCTTGGGGGTGCCGACTTCCACCTGCACATTGTTCAACGAACCGCCGACCCGTTCATCACTGATCCACAGACGCTTGCTGCCCTGGTAAATCTCTAGGAAATTCTGTTCGTTGATGAAACACAGCTCCCGCCGGCCGTCGCCATTCACGTCATCATACAAGGCCCCGGGAATCCGAAAGCCATGGGGAACGGCAAAAGCCTCCCGACTCTTAATCTCCCCGCCCTTCAAGGCGAGCCGATACACCTGCGAACCGAACACTGTTTCCATGGTAAACACCTGGCCCAAAAAATATCCCCCCCGGGCCACGGAAGCCCCGCCAATGATTCCCATGGCAAAGGGGATGTTGCTGGCAATAACCTTGAACTTCCCCTGCCGGTAGGCAATAATGAAGGAAGAGAAGCCATCCTCCGTTTCCTTGATAGTGTTGACAATCAACTCATTCTTCCGGTCGCCATCGATATCAGCCACCTGGAGGTTCATAATCGCCCCCCACTTGTCAAAGTGGTAGCGATAGCGGTACTTCAAGCCTTTTTGGGTCAGGGTATACACATAAATTTTTTCACCGTCAGTAAACACCACTTCGGTCTGTCGGTCACCGGTCAAATCGCCCATATCCATGCTTTTAACCACCAGGTTGATGGTATCAATCTTCCGGTAATGGGGAACCAGCACCCTTTCGTTGTCGGCGGTGGAAAGGGAATACCGACCGTCCCCGCCTTTATACCCTGAACCGCCACCGGTCAGGCCGCCGCCCTGCTGATTCAATGCCGCCAGCGGCACGGAAGTCATCAGCTCGTAATCGGCGTTGTAAAGGTAGGCCGTCTGCCGGTCGGCAACCAGGTACAAATCACTGCCGGATTTCAACAGCGCCGCCGGATTATTCAACAGCGGCCGAAACTGCAGGCCGCGATTATACTCTTCCCACACCACCTGGGAATTCGACGCCTTCAGCCGGGAATAAAGGGTGGCGTTGGTGCCGCTGGCATCAATGA
>JAOZRP010000572.1 GCA_029940125.1 bacterium | reverse complement strand
TCATTGATGCCAGCGGCACCAACGCCACCCTTTATTCCCGGCTGAAGGCGTCGAACTCCCAGGTGGTGTGGGAGGAGTATAATCGTGGGCTGCAGTTTCGGCCGCTGTTGAATAATCCGGCGGCGCTGCTGAAATCCGGCAGTGACTTGTATTTGGTTGCCGACCGGCAGACGGCCTACCTCTACAACGCCGACTACGAGCTGATGGTCTCCGTGCCGCTGGCGGCATTGAACCAGCAGGGCGGCGGCCTGACCGGGGGCGGTTCAGGGTATAAAAGTGGGGACGGCCGGTATTCCCTTTCCACCGCTGACAACGAAAGGGTGCTGGTACCCCATTACCGGAAGATTGATACCATCAGCGTTGTGGTGAAAAGCATGGACATGGGGGATTTGACCGGTGACCGGCAGACTGAAGTGGTGTTTACCGACGGTGAAAAAATTTATGTGTATACCCTGACCCAAAAAGGTTTGAAGTACCGCTATCGCTATCACTTTGACAAGTGGGGAGCGATTATGAACCTCCAGGTTGCCGATGTGGATGGCGACCGGAAGGATGAGCTGATTGTCAATGCCATCAAGGAAACGGAAGATGGCTTCTCTTCCTTTATCATTGCCTACCGGCAGGGGAAGTTCAAGGTCATTGCCAGCAACATCCCCTTTGCCATGGGGATCATTGGCGGGGCTTCCGTGGCCCGGGGGGGATATTTCCTGGGCCAGGTGTTTACCATGGAAACGGTGTTCGGCTCGCAGGTGTATCGGCTTGCCTTGAAGGGCGGAGAGATTAAGAGCCGGGAGGCTTTTGCCGTTCCCCGCGGTTTCCGGATTCCCGGGGCCTTGTATGATGATGTAAATGGCGACGGGCGCCGGGAGTTGTGTTTTATTAACGAGCAGAGTTTTCTGGAGGTTTACCAGGGTGGCAAGCGCCTGTGGATCAGTGAAGAGCGGGTCGGCGGTTCGTTGAATAGTATCCAGGTAGAGGTTGGCACCACTAAGGTGTCCTATACCGATAAAAAGGAGATCAATGTACCGTTAAGGGCTTTAGATCTGGATGGTGACGGCAAGAAAGAAATGCTGCTGGTGAAGAATACCTCATCGGTTTCCACTGGTTTGGGTGAATATGGCTTCCTGAACAAGGGTTCGGTGATGCTGCTCAAACAATCCAATGTCGGTTTTTCCCTGAGGCCCTTGACCGGCAAGCTGGAAGGGCCGATCCAGAGCCTCAACGTTCTCGGCAA
>JAOZRP010000229.1 GCA_029940125.1 bacterium | reverse complement strand
ATGAGCGAGAGCCATGCCGGAACATCCTGATACCTTAATTTGGGTTGCGGGCATTGTCCCCGCGCATTAAACCTTGACAGCGCTAAAAACTCGTGTTAGAAAACTCTAATCAAAATTTGATTATATTTTTAATTAAAAATTAAATTATAAAAAGAGCTTTTACCGAAAGGAAAAAGTACTCGTACATGTCACCTTCCATCCCTACACGGCAAAACCACCAATCCACAACCATTAAGAGTACCATGCCGGCAGGCGCGTACTATTTTTCCGGCAATGAAGCCGCCGCTGAGGGAGCAATCGCCGCCGGCTGCCGGTTTTATGCCGGCTACCCCATCACCCCGTCAAGTGAAATCATGGAGCGCATCGCTTCCCGTTTTCAGGAGGTTGACGGCACCTTCATACAGATGGAAGATGAGATCGCCTCGATCTGCTCGGTAATCGGGGCCGCCTGGGCCGGGGCCAAGGCGATGACCGCCACCTCCGGACCGGGATTCAGTCTCATGCAGGAGGGAATCGGCTACGCAGCCCTTACGGAAACACCGCTGGTCGTGGTTAATGTTCAACGTGCCGGTCCCGGAACCGGCCAGGCGACCAAAGTCGGCAGCGCTGATCTGATGCAGGCCAAATGGGGTTCCCACGGCGACTACCAGCCCATCGTCCTGGTTCCCTGGTCGGTCCAGGAAATGTATGATCTGACCATTGCCGCTTTTAACAACGCGGAAAAATATCGGGTGCCGGTTTTCCTGATGGCGGAAGAAGCCATCGCCCACCTCCATGAACGAATCGACGTCGCTCCTACGCTTACGATTGTCAATCGACTGAAGCAACGCGGATCATCCCCCTTTGGGCACCCGCTGCCGGACGGCGTTCCACCGATGCCGGCTTTCGGCGAAGGGGAAAAACTGCTGGTTACCGGATCCACCCACGACCCGAACGGCTTCAGGAAAACCGATGATCCGGTGATCCAGGCCCAACTGGTAGAGCGCATCAACAATAAAATTGTTAATCATCGCGATCACATCATTCAAACCGAAAGCACCATGCTCGAGGACGCGGACATTGTCATTATTGCCTACGGCTTCACCGCCCGCAGTGCCCTTTTCGCCGTTGAAAAGCTTCGCCAGGAGGGGAAAAAAGTCGGGCTCCTGCGACTCAAAACAATCTGGCCGTTCGCCGATCTGGTGGTGGAGCAGCTCGGCAGCTCAGCCAGGAAAATCCTGGTTCCCGAAATGAACATGGGCCAGATCGCCGGTGAAATCAGGAAGTACGCCGCCTGCGAGGTCATCTCCTGCCGGCAGAGCAATGGCAGGGTCATTCACCCGCAGCGAATCATTGAAGAGATCAGGAGCCTCTAACCATGTCCCGTGATCTGGAAAGCTACCTTCGCCCCGGCATCGAAACCACCCCGTTCTGTCCCGGCTGTGGACACGGCATCCTCATGAACGTAATCCTCCGGGCCATCGATGAGCTGGAGCTTGATTTTGACCAGCTGCTTTTTGTCTCCGGAATCGGCTGCGCCGCCTGGATTCCCAGTCCCCATTTCAATGCCGACACCCTGCATACCCTGCACGGCCGGGCCATCGCCTTTGCCACCGGGGCAAAACTTTTCAATCCCCGGTTGAAAACCATCGTCATCAGCGGCGATGGAGATCTAACCTCAATCGGCGGCAATCACCTGATTCACGCCGCCCGGCGCAACATCGACCTGACGGTCATCTGCGCCAACAACATGATTTACGGCATGACCGGGGGACAGACAGCTTCGACTTCACCCGTGGGAACCATCAGCGCCACCAATCCCGAGGGGAATCCTTATGCCCCCTTTGATCTCTGCAAACTGGTGCTGGGCGCCGGGGCCCGGTACGCGGCCCGCTTCGCGGTGACGCAGCCCATCGCCCTGAAAGAAGCCCTGAAAAAAAGCCTGATGACGGAGGGTTTTACCTTTATCGAGGTGCTTTCCCCCTGCCCCACCCAGTATGGCCGCCGCAACCAGTACCAGACACCGGCGCAAATGCTGGAAATGCTGCAAAAACGCTGCATTACCAGGGAAGAACAAAAACACTTGGAGCCACGGGAACTGCGCGACAAAATTATTACCGGAGAATTCTGTCATGCTGATGTTTAAACAGGTTCGTTTAAGCGGTTTCGGCGGACAGGGAGTCATTCTGGCCGGCACCCTGCTGGGGCACGCCGCTATTGCCGAGGGGAAATGGGTTGCCGGCTCCAACGCCTACGGCGCCCAGGCCAGGGGTGGAAACGCGACCGCCGAAGTTATCATCTCCAACCAAAAAATCTCCTTTCCCCACATTATCACCGCCGATCTCCTGATCGCTTTTTCGCAAAGCGCCTACAACCGCTACCAAGCCGATTTGGAAGGCGAACAAACCATGGTGGTCTACGACCCGCTGCTGGTGGAGGTGGATCAGCAAAAAAAGATAAGGCAAATCGGCATTCAAGCCACCGAACTGGCCCTGGAACATTACGACAACAAACAGGCCGCCAACATCATCCTGCTGGCGGCCGCGGCGGCCCTGACCGGAATTGTCGGCCGGGAAGCGCTGGAAAAAGTCATTCATGAAAAGGTCGACAAACGTTTCGTGGAACTCAACCTCAAGGCCTTGAGTCTGGGTTGGGGTCTGGGGGAAAAGCTAACGGCTTGATTCAAATCAAGGAATACTGAAAAAACATGGCCATTGAAGGAAGAACCCATAAACCGGTTGTTGATCATCATCTCTGCGGCACATGCACGATCTGTTACGATGCCTGCCCGGCGGCCGTGGTGCCGGAAATCCGGCAGGAAACCGACACCCTGCGCGGCCGCGCCTACCGGGGATATACCCCCGCCCCGGCATCATCCCGGCAACCGGCACAACGGATGCCTTCCTGCCAGTCACGATGCCCGCTGCACCAGGATGTCCGGGGCTATATCGAGCTCATCGGCCAACGCCGCTACCAAGAAGCCTTGCGGCTGATCAGGGCCAGCAACCCTCTGCCGTCGCTTTGCGGCTACGTGTGCCCTCACCCCTGCGAGAGCGCCTGCACCCGCGGGCGCCTTGACGAGGCTCTCGCCATTCGCGCCCTGAAGCAATTTGTGGCCACCCATTGCCAAAACGACCTGCCCGCCCCCCTGCAACTTCCGGAAAGCAACGACAAAAAAGTGGTGATTGTCGGCTCCGGACCGGCCGGTCTCTGCGCGGCCCATGAACTGGCCATCAATGGCTTTGCCGTGGAAATTCTCGAAGCCGCGCCACATCCCGGGGGCATGCCGGCCCAGGTCATCCCTTCCTTTCGCCTTCCCCCAAGAGCCCTGCAGCACGACATCAGGATGCTTGAAACCATGGGAATCACCATTAAAACCGGGGTCTGCTTCGGCAGGGACATCACGCTCGCGGAGATATGGCAGTCCGGCGCCGACGCCGTCATCCTGGCTGTCGGCACCCACAAAAGCACCCCCCTTGACATCGAACCGCCGAAAACAATCCCGGGATACCTTGACTGCCTGACCTTTCTCAAAACTTCCCGGCAGCCGGACATCATCGACATCGGCAAAAAGGTCATCGTCGTGGGGGGCGGCAATGCCGCCATCGACAGTGCCCGCACGGCCCTGCGGCTGGGGGCAGAGAAGGTGACCATTCTCTATCGGCGGCGGCGCGAAGACATGCCGGCCGCCGACGAGGAAATTGAACTGGCGGCAGCCGAGGGAGTTTCTTTCCATTGTCAGGCCATCCCCCGGCAGTTGCTGATCAAAAACAACCAGGTCGTCGGTCTTGAATGTCAAGAAATCGAATTATCGTCAATACTCGCCGGGGGCACGCCGCAGCCGGTTGCCGATTCCGCATTCACCCTGACGGCGGATGCGGTAATCGCGGCCGTCGGCCAGCAGCTGGATGCCGGAATCGCGAACCAGCATCAACCCTTTGCCATAACCCCGGACCGGCACTTGTTCATTGATGAAAAAAATCGTCAAACCAACGTCCCCGGCGTTTTCGCCGCCGGTGATGCCGTTACCGGGCCCTCCAGCGTTGTTGAAGCCATGGCGGACGGCCGGAAAACCGCTCTCGCGGTTGTCTCATTTCTTTCAAACCAGAAAAAAAGCAGCCTGTAACATGACCGGAAAACAATACCGCTCGGAAATGTGCACCTTTGAAGCCGTCAACCGCTATCCGGGAAAATCCTTGGAAACAATGGATCGGCAAGGCCGCATCTTCCAGGATGCCGCAATTGAATACGACGAGGAAGCCGCCGTCCGGGAAGCGCGGCGCTGTCTGGTCTTCCATAACTGCACCAGCTGTGACCTCTGCCGCTATCTCTGCCCTGATCTCTGCATTACGCGCAACCCGGACAACGGCTTGATAGAAATAGATTACAACTACTGCAAAGGCTGCGGCATCTGCGCCTTTATCTG
>JAOZRP010000228.1 GCA_029940125.1 bacterium | reverse complement strand
TCAATCCCCGAGGGAAAAAGGCAAAAGCAGACCATGATTAGCTTTACCAAACGTTACCAGCTGCTGTTTTACCTGCTGGCGGTGTTTATTCTGGCGGGTATTTTCTTCGGCATCAAAGCCCGGCATCAACAGCTTTTTTCCACGGTCGAGCAGGGAATTATGACCGTCGCCTACCCCTTTCAAAAAGGGGCGGACATGGTCATTGACAGCTGTAATTCAATCATCGACAACTATGTCAGTCTGGTACACGTCAAACGGGAAAACCAGGCATTGAAAAACCGGATTGCCAATCTCGAAAGACAGCTGATCGCCAGGGAAGAAAGCCAGCGCCAGAACATCCAGCTGCGCAAGCTGCTGCACTTCCAGGAAAAACACCGATTGCCGGTTCATGCCACCATCGCCAATGTCATCGGCCGCGACGCCAGCGCTTTTTCCCGGCTTATTTTTATTGACCACGGTTCCCGCGATTTAATCAAAGTCCATGATCCGGTTCTGACTCCCCGGGGCATTGTCGGACAGGTCATCACCTCATCTCCCTTTTCCGCCAAGATCATGTTGATTACCGACAGCCACAGTTCATGCGACGTGCTGGTCCAGCGAACCCGGGAAAGGGGAATCCTTCAAGGAAACAACCGGGAGTTATGCCAGCTCAGCTACCTGATGAGATCCGCTGACATCCAGGTAGGCGACACGATCATCACCTCGGGAATGGACGGCGTTTATCCCAAGGGCATTCCGGTGGGAACCATTGTTTCCGTGGACAGGGAAAACGACGGATTGTGCCAGAAAGTGATGGTCCAGCCGTTCGCGAATCTCAACGGCCTGGAAGAAATCATCATCTCAACCGCCAGCGGACCGGTCGGCAACCATGTCCAGTAGACAGTTGTTTCTTGCCATTTTCTATCTTGTCGCCGGGCTCTTTCTCTCGGTACTGCAGTCGTCGGTTTTTCCCCGCCTGGGATTTTCCAACCTTTCTCCTGATCTGCACTACGCCCTGATCATTTCCCTGCCGCTGACGCTGCCAATCTGGCTGGGAACCATCATCGCCGTTTCTCTGGGCATCATTACCGATACTTTTCTGTTGACCAGCACCGGTTTTCACGCGGTCGGCTTCCTTTGCTTCTACTTTATTCTTGTTTACATGCAGCAAACCATCTATTTTGACCACCTGCTTTTCAAAGCTTTTTTAGCGGCCCTGGGCTATCTCTCCCTGTTTCTACTGCAACAGGTTTCACAAGTTGGAGAGGCCGTTCCACACACACATTTCAGGCTGCTCAACGGAATGGGCGCCGCCGTGGCCACCGGCATTTTTGCCATACCACTGCTGCATATCCTGCAAACTTTCAACAAGGGATTCGCTGCCCATAAAACCATCACTTCCTCCCAATCATGATATGGCACCTGCCAGATAACTCCACCATGTCTGCCGGAAAACCACAACATTAAGAGTCTACATGTCGGTTCTGGATCTTAAAGCAAAGCAGGAACAAATCAGCAAAAACGGCAAAATCGTCCTGTTAATCATTGTGCTGGCCGGCGGCCTGCTGCTGGTACGTTTATGGTACCTGCAGGTTATCAAAGGGGAATACTTTAATCAGTTGTCCCAAAACAACCACATCAGGGTCCGGCGCATCCGGGCTCTGCGGGGCATTATTTATGACCGTCACCACCACATCCTGGCCGACAACCACCCGGGTTTCAGTCTCAGCATCATTCCGGAAAACATCAGCAATATAGAAAAAGTCAGCACCGAATTGGGAAAATACCTGGACGGCCTTGACCTGGATGACATCATCAACCGCTTCAAGGCCATCCCCAACCATCTCAAGTACCGGCCGCTGAAGATCCGCAACAACTTGACCCGCGATGAACTGGCCCGACTGGAAGCCCACAAGGTGGATTTGCCGGGGATGCTCATCGAAGTGGAACCCGTCCGCAACTACCCTTACGACCAGCAGTGCGCCCACTTGATCGGCTACCAAGGTTTTATCAACGAGCAGGAACTGACACAACCATCTTATGAATCCTACTACCCGGACGACCTGGTCGGCCGCTCCGGCATCGAAGCCCAATACGAAGAGCTGCTGCGCGGCGCCGACGGCAAGAGGCAGGTGGAAGTCAACGCTGTCGGCCGCGAGCTGCACTCACACGTCAGCCAACCGGCTGTCGCCGGCAGTGACATCACCTTAACCATCGACATCGAGCTGCAGTCCTATATCTACGAACTGATGAAAGACAAGGTCGGTAGCGCCGTCGCCATAGATCCCCATACGGGTGAAATTCTGGCCATGGTCAGCACCCCTTCCTTCTCCAACAACCTCTTCGCCACCCGCATCAAACAGGAAGACTGGCGGAAAATCAGTGAAGATCCCCTGCGTCCCCTGCAGAATCGGGCCATCCAGGGACAGTATCCACCTGGTTCAACCTTCAAGGTAATCATGGCCGCCGCCGCTCTGGAAGACGGGGTCGTCACCCCGAACACCGTTTTCACCTGCGTCGGTTATTTCCAGCTGGGCAGCAGCAAGTTCCGCTGCTGGAACAAATACGGCCACGGCAAGGTCAACCTGAGCCGCTCGCTGAAAGAATCATGCGACGTTTACTACTACAACCTGGCCTGCAAAATACCCATCGACCGGATCGCCCATTACTGCGCTTTTTTCGGCCTGGGCAAAAAATCCGGCATCACCCTGCCCCAGGAAAAAGGGGGATTCATCCCCACCTCTTCCTGGAAGTTGAAGCATTTTCACGACCAGTGGTACCGGGGAGAAACCCTGTCCACATCCATCGGCCAGGGCTACGTCCTGACCACCCCGCTGCAGATGGCTGCCGCTTACGTACCTTTTGCCAATGGCGGCATCTACTACCGGCCCCAGATTGTCGCCGAGATCAGCGATCCTCTCTCCGGCGAAACGCGGCACATCAATCATGAAGGGCAGCCGATACCTGTTGGGGCAAAACATTTTGAGCTGATTCGCAACGCCCTGTGGCGGGTGGTCAACGAAAGGCACGGCACCGCGCACGCCTCGAGAATCACGGTGCCGGGCTGGGAAATGGCCGGCAAAACCGGCACGGCCCAGGTTATCGCCCAACCGGCGGAAAAGCTCAAAAGCAAGAAAGAACTTCCCTGGAAATTTCGCGACCACGCCTGGTTTGTGGGCTTCGCGCCTTTCCGCGATCCCAGCATCGTGATTTCAGTAGTGGTGGAACACGGTGGACATGGAGGCAGCGCCGCCGCCCCCATCGTCAAACAGGCCATCATCCATTATCTGGAAAGTCTGGAGAAATCCTGAAGCCATGAAACAGATCGGCAAAAAAAAGATCAGCCGCCTGGATTTCGTCATCCCCCTGCTCACGATCCTTTTATTCAGCCTCGGCATGCTGACCATCTACAGCGCCACTTACGTGCCGGAGAGCTCCACCTGGCTGAGTCCCATCAGTCGGCGGCAGCTCATCTGGTTTGCCATGGGGCTGGTCGGCATGGGATTCGGCTTCGCCGTCAACTATCGCTATTACCGGAAAATATCCTACCTGACCTATGGGCTGGCCATCCTGAGTCTCATCCTGGTGCTGCTGGTCGGCAAAAGTGCCATGGGCGCCAAAAGATGGCTGGTCATTGCCGGCTTTACCTTTCAACCGTCCGAGTTGACCAAACTGGCACTTATTTTCGCTCTCTCCCGCTTCTTTGCCGAAAGGCGACTGGCACCACCCTACAACCTCAAAGAATTGATCGTTCCTTTTGCCATGGTCGGCGTTCCCTTTCTCCTGCTGTTAAAACAGCCCGATCTCGGCACCGCCATGCTGGTCGCCCTGATTTCCTGCAGCATCATCTTTTACGCCGGGTTGACGAGAAAAACTATCGCCGCCCTTTTCTTCGCCGCCGCCGCCCTGGGCGCTGCCGGCTGGCAGTTCCTGCATGACTACCAGAAGCAGCGAATTCTCACCTTTCTCAACCCCGAACTCGACCCCCAGGGCAGCGGCTACCACATCGCCCAGTCCAAAATAGCCATCGGCTCCGGCGGCCTGGCCGGCAAAGGTTTTTTAAAGGGAACCCAGAACCTGCTTCATTTTCTTCCGGAGCAGCATACCGATTTTATTTTTTCCGTCTATGCCGAGCAGTGGGGTTTCTGGGGATCAGCTCTGCTCATTATCCTGTTCATGCTTTTTCTGATCCGCAGCCTGATTATCAGCCAGGAAGCCCGTGATCCCTTCGGCAGCTACCTGGCCATCGGCATTACCGCCACCTTTTTCTGGCAGGTCTGCATCAATATCGGCATGGTTCTCGGCCTGATGCCGGTGGTAGGGATCCCCCTGCCGTTGATCAGCTACGGCGGCACATCGCTGCTGACGTCCATGATCCTGATCGGCATCCTGTTGAATATCCATTTTCGCAAACAATATTTTTAGTGCCTTA
>JAOZRP010000227.1 GCA_029940125.1 bacterium | reverse complement strand
CCGGGCTGCAAGGCCTGGCGGTACAGCTTCCCGTCAGCCAGCAGTTCAATAAAGGTAATATAATGCTTTTCCTCCATCGGATGGGCAACGCTGCCAACCGTAACCTTATAACCGCCGTCCACCTTTTCAATCACCGGCACATGCTTTTCCTTGGCGGCGTCAACCACCCCGGCTTCTACCAGGGACATGGGTTCATTGCAGCAGAGCATCTCACCCACGCCAGGATGCAGAATTTCCACCATGTTGCCGCAGATCTCACAACGATAGATTTCGTTTACTTTTTCAGCCATTTTTGCCTCCATGCATCTAAGATTAATCCGGCTGCCGACAAAAACGTCTTTCAAATGCCCGGGCAGCCTGCGCTTCTATTATTCATTGAATAATAATAAAGTTAATCTAGTTTGTCAAGTTAAAAAAGCAAAAAGGTTGCAAAGTGGAAAAATGGAACGTTCAACCGCGTCCTGCCTCCCGGAACAGGTTTAAAGAACAAAAAATTGCGATCCGGAGCAACTTAGATACATTCATGCTACCGCCCGGAAGAAAATCCTTTCAGCAGTCCCTTGAGATCTCTCTTAATTGACTTTATCTCTTCATCGGTGTTTCCCTCGCCCGAAATTATTTTTTTCAAGCTTTCATTGTCGTTAATCATTCCCTTGAAGTCAGGCTGTATTTTCGGGGAAGAAAAAGAACCGCTGACCAGCAGGGGAACCACCAGGCCGGAACGCTTTTGGGTATCGCCCTGGCCTTTGATGGTACCAACGATTTTGGGTTCCAGCCTGAAATCCAGCCGTTCCCGCGGCAGGTCGGCCCAGCCCGCGGCGTTCAGACGTAAAAGCGGCGACTTCAAGGTTGTTCCCGGGGTCTTGACCAGACCGTTGACAATGGTGAAGGGAGCCAGAAGCTCGGCAAAATCGGTTCGCGGCTTCGCGGCCGTCTTTTCACCCAGTCCTAAACCGCTCTTGACATTGCGGACCATCGACACCAGGTCGATACCGATAATGGCCCCGTCCCGAAAGGTAAGATTCCCCTTGCCGTTCAGGCTGCGCTTGATGGTTTCCGGTTCATCCCCCGACATGGACAAAGACACCTGTGAAGCCAGGGTGCCTTCCAGCAGGTCTTTATGGAGAAAATCCTTGAGCAGCGGGCCCACGGCAACATCCTTTGTCTGCAATTCCAAACCGCTTCGGGGAACATCCTGCCGGCAGTCAAACATCCCGGTAGATGATAAGGTTCCCTGGTAGAGGCTGCAGGTCAGGGGATCAAGCCGGAACCTGCCCCCGGTGCCCGTCACTTTCAGCACCACATTCTCGAGCTGTAGACCATGCACCTTCAGTTTACCTATCCTGCAGGCCGAGTCAAGAAGCAGCCGGCGCAGGGGAGTATAATCAAATTTATGTTCGGCGGCGCTGGCTTTTCCGGCTTCTTCCGGTTTTTTCCCGGTTTTTTTCACCACCGGGCCGGATTTTTCTCCTGTTGCCGGCGGCGCTGCTTTTTCCGCCGCCGGGGGAAGGTAACGGTCGACATCAAGCTGGTCCAATTCTAAAGAACATTGAATATTCGGCCGGGAAAATTCACTGACCCGGGCCGTGCAGGCCAGCCGGGAATCATCCAGTTTCACAACTCCCTCGCTGACGGCAATATCTGCAGCACCGCCGGTTATCCGGGCCCGCATTTCCAAAAGATTCAAAACCTTCGGGTCGGCGGTCTGCACGGGGAAAACCCGCTCCAGGGAGGCAAAAAGCTTGCGGAGCGAAAACGGCGCCACCTCCAGGAGCAGATCAAACTCCGCCTTGCTGGCAAGATTAAAAACTTTACCCTTAATCTTCAGCTTAAGCCGGTCCAGCGCTTCGACGACAACATCCAAGGGAATGGTTCCCTGCCCCGGCACGTTTCCAAAGGGGCCAACATCACCTGTCACGCTCACTGGGCGGCCCTCCGCCATCGCCGACAGCTCAAGATGAATCGGCTTGTCCAGGGAAACATCCCGCACCCGCACATTGAGCGCGGCAACCTTTCTGGTCTCCGCGCTGGCGTGATCTTCCCATCTAATCAGGCCGTCGCTGATGGAAATTTCACCCACGGCCAGCGAGGCAATCGATGTTCCTTCACCAGCGGCCGACGACTTGCGGTGTTCACGTTTTCCGGCAGCCTTTTTATCTTTCTGACCGCCAAAGCCTTCCCAGTTTCCCCGGCCGTTTTTCAGCCTTTCCAGAAAAATCCGGGGCTTTTCCAACGCCAGCCTTTTCACCTGGACATTTCTGGTCAGCAGCGGCAGCAGCTTAACCCTGACGTCAAAGGATTGTACGGTCAGAAAATCTTTTTCCCTGAAGCCCGGCGGGTTTTCCAGGCGCACATCCGTCAGGGACACTCCCACCCAGGGAAACAGTGAAAGCTTTATTTCCCCGCCCAGGACCAGGGGGCGTCCAAGGGCGTCGGAGGCTATTTTTTCAATCTGCGGTTTGTATTTCTGCACCTTGACAACGTGCGGCAGCAACAGCACCGCCGCCGCCAAAAGCACAACCAGAGCACTGACGGCAACCACCATCCATTTAATGATTTTCATGGCCATTTCCCCCTGTAATCTTCTTCAGCGAATAAGTCCCTGGGGATCGCATTTTTCCCTGAGAATCAGCAGTTCTTTCCCGGTAGGCGCCGGGATCGGCACAGCCTGGTTATAGTCCAGGTCAAAATCCACGGTCTCCAGGATTTCATCCATGGCGATCCCGGGATAATAACCAGCCAGGTACATTCTTTTTGTTTTTTCATCAAAGCGAAAAACCGCCTTGTCGGTAACCACCAGCTCCGGTCCTCCCGGGCGCAGGCCGGCTCTCCGGCGGCCATCCCTGCCGTCAAGATAACCGGGGCTGGTCAGGTAATCAAGTTTTTCCACGAATCTTCCCTTGACCTGGCGCATGAAAATGATCGTTCGGCCGACAAAGGAAGCCACGTCGCAGGCGCCGCCGCTGCCGGAAAACCGTCTTTGGGGCCGGTCATAATCACCGATTACCGTCGAATTGAGATTGCCGTAGGGATCAATCTGGGCGGCGCCGAGAATCCCCACCACCCGGGAGCCGGTAAACCGGTTCTGCATGGTGGCAAAGGCGTCGGCCAGGCCGCCATTAAGGGCGGTGTGGTACATGACCCTTGAATCAGCCACCGCCAGGGGAATTTCTTCCAGCCGGGAATCAATGGCCCCGGTTTCAAAAAAGATAACACTGCGGGGGGCGCTGATATGCTTGGCGGCCATGGCCGCCAGCATGGATATGCCCGTACCGCAGAAAACGATCTCCCCATCCCTAATTTCCCGGGCGGCCACCACGGCCATCATTTCACGTAACGTATAGTCCATCATTACCTCCGATCCAGACCGGCGGCATAGCCCTGCGGTTTAACTGCCTTGATCTGCCGCAGCCGATCCGGGCCGACCAGTCTGCAGAGCTGCTCGTGATTTTCAACCCCGTACACGTATTCAT
Source organism: bacterium (assembly GCA_029940125.1). GTDB lineage: Bacteria > Desulfobacterota > Anaeroferrophillalia > Anaeroferrophillales > Anaeroferrophillaceae > DQWO01. Next base: position 940 of record JAOZRP010000227.1, on the reverse strand, counting down.
CCAGGTAGTCCTGAAAGGTGTCGTCATCCCCGGCCAGCTGTCGGTATCGGTTCAGGTACTCCGGGTCGTAGTCGTAGCAGCCGTAGCAGGCAGTGGGATAAGCCCCGTAAGGCTGCAATACCACCGCGTCAACCTGGAAAAAAGGCAGCTGGTTGCCATCCGGTTCACGGCGCAAATCATCCTCCTCCACCAGTTCCTCACAGGAAACGATCAGGTGACGGGCGGCCCTGGCCTGTTCCACGTCCGCGAACGTCAGCCCGCTGATGCGGACCGTCCCCCGGTGGCTGGCCTTCTGCACGTGAAGGATGGTAACATCGGGATTTATCGCCGGCAGCAGGACCACTTTCGGTGGATCATCATCCTGACGGCGAAAAGGATTGTCTATCACCAGCAGCTTCTCCCGGGGCAGCCGGGATTCCGCCTCCCGGAATTCCGGCGAAAAGCCCCACTTCCGGATAATGTCCGTTCCCAGCCCGGACACCGTCGGCAGAAAAGGCACGCCCATAGCGCCGGCCATAAAGCGCAGGGTCATGTGGTAGTTGGAATAATCCTCGAAATGGATTTGGCCGCTCTCCACCGCCCGGCGAAAACGGATGCAGGTAGGTGCGAACCGACCAGTGCCGCCATAGGCAATTTCAATCGCCCGCACGCAGCCGGCGCCAATCAGCTCGTCAACCCCCTGGCCGTTGGAGTGGGCATAGAGGTGGAGATTGTCAATCCGCTGGCGGATAATCTCGTACACCGCCGCCATCGGATTGCGGTTCAAGGTAAAGCCGCCGATGGAAAGGTGGCAGCCTGGTTTAATGAAACGGCCGACAGCCTCAGCCATGGTCATGCATTTATCTGGATCTGACATGAATTATACCCTCTTAAAGTTTCCATCGCGGAAACTGCCGTTCCCCGGATGGTCTGTCAATAGCAAACATTTAGCACTTAGCTT
>JAOZRP010000571.1 GCA_029940125.1 bacterium | reverse complement strand
AGGGGGTACTGAAAAGAATGACAGTCTTTCAGGAGTAGGGCACTAACAGCCAACCGCCAACAGCTTGATTCAGGTATAAATTGATGCAGCATGAACGCTATGCTTTCTGCTCGGCGTTCAACGCAGAAAAGGCGGGGTTGCCCCCGCCTTTTCCCGATATTGTACCATAGAGCTTTCACTCTATTTAATTTTAGCGATATGAATCCGGTTAAGTGCTCTTTCCAGAGCGGCACGTTCTTCAAAGAAGGTTTTGTCCTCCGGAGAAAGGGTCGCCAACTTCTCCTCCGCCCGCTTCAAGGCCTTTTCCGCCCGTTGAATATCAATCTCCTGGGGACGTTCAGCCGCATCAAGCAAGGCAATAACATGATGATAGCCCACCTCGGAATAACCACTGCTGACCGCCAGATGGAACAGCTGACTTCCTTTGCGGTACAGGAGGTCGCCAACCCTTATCTTCGACAGAAAAGGGGTATGGCCGGGCAACACGCCAAACTGCCCCTCTTCCCCCGGAGCAATAACCTCATCAACTTCTTCAGCCAGAACCTGACGATAAGGGGTTACCACCTCAAAAAAAATCTTATCAGTGTCCATGTATATTCTCACTCCTTTTCCACCCGGAGATCGCGCCGCCGGGCGAAGGATTCAACAACCGACTAGCAACCGAAACTACACACCCAACTTCTTGGCTTTTTCCTGGGCTTCTTCAATGCTGCCAACCATGTAAAAGGCCTGTTCCGGGAGGTCGTCATGCTTGCCCTGAACAATTTCATCAAAGCTGCGAATAGTATCCGAAAGCTTGACATAGACGCCGGGGGTCCCGGTAAAATCTTCAGCCACATGGAAAGGCTGGGAGAGGAAACGCTGAATCTTCCGGGCCCTGGTCACCAGCTGCTTGTCCTCTTCCGACAACTCATCCATCCCCAGGATGGCAATGATGTCCTGCAGGTCTTTGTAGCGCTGCAGAATCAGCTGCACTTCACGGGCAACCCGGTAATGCTCCTCGCCGATCACCTTCGGGTCAAGAATACGCGAGGTGGAATCCAGCGGGTCAACCGCGGGATAAATCCCCAGCTCGGCAATCTGACGCGACAAAACCGTCGTCGCATCCAGGTGGGCAAACGCGGTTGCCGGCGCCGGGTCAGTCAGGTCGTCAGCAGGAACGTAGATCGCCTGAACGGAAGTAATGGAGCCATTCTTGGTCGTGGTAATCCGCTCCTGCAGCTCACCCATTTCCGTTCCCAG
>JAOZRP010000226.1 GCA_029940125.1 bacterium | reverse complement strand
AGCGGGACCTGATCGCCCCGGGCAACGTGGACAGCATTGAACAGGGAGGCCCCGGTCAGGTGCGGTTCGCTTGGCTGATGGACCGGCCGCCGAAAACCAGGCAGGAAGCCTTGAAAATCCGGGAACTGGCCCGGGACAACCCGCTGCTTAACGGCACCCTGGTTTCCGAGGACGGCAAGGCGCTTTGCATTTACATCCCCATTACCAGCAAGGATCTGGCTTACAAAATCCGCCAGGCGCTGCGTCAGAAAATTTCCACCTTTGCCGGCAACGAACGTTACCTGATCACCGGCCTGCCGGTGGCGGAAGACACCTTCGGGGTGGAAATGTTCATCCAGATGGCCATCTCGGCGCCGGTGGCCATGATCCTCATTTTTCTGCTGATGCTTTTCTTCTTCCGGAAGATACGCCTTATCCTGGCGCCGATGATTGTCGCCATGGTTTCCGTCATCTGCACCATGGGCCTGTTGATCGGTACCGGCAACACCCTGCACATCATGAGTTCCATGATTCCCATCTTCCTGATGCCGGTTTCCGTGGTTGACAGCATTCACATCCTCTCGGAGTTTTTTGATGAATATCAGAAAATCAGGGATCGGCGAAAAACCATTGAGTTCGTTTTTGGCGAGCTGTTTACGCCGATGCTCTACACTTCGCTGACCTCCGCGGCCGGCTTTCTGTCCATGGTGCTGACGCCCATCCCGCCGGTCAGGGCTTTTGGCCTTTTCGTCGCGCTGGGCATCATGCTGGCCTGGGTGCTGACCATGACCTTCGTCCCGGCCTACGTGATGCTGATGAGTGAGCAAAGCCTGGAAAATTTTGGGGCTCCTGTCTCCCCGGACGCCGTTATTCAGGACAATTTCATTGCCCGCCAGCTGCGCTGGTTCAGTCGCCTGACCTATGAGCATGCCAAGCTGCTTATCGTCTTGAGCCTCATGATTGTGGTGGTGGCGGTCTACGGGATTACCAAAATCCAGGTCAACGACAACCCGGTCAAATGGTTTACGCCCCACCATCCCATCCGGGTGGCCGACCGCATTCTCAACCAGCACTTCGGCGGCACCTATGAAGCCTATCTGGTACTGGAAGGAGGGGAAAAAGCTGAGAAGATTGCCGACCTGAAACCGGGGCTGTATGCCCGCCTGGCGGAAAAACTTGCTCCTGAAACAGCGGGCAAGGTGGTGCTGCCGATGGTCGGCAAATCCCTGGATGAACTGAGTTCTTCTGCTGAAAGCTATGACCAGCTGCTGCAAAAACTGGCGTCGCTGGCCGATCGCGAGCTGGACCGGGCCGTGGATGATGACCTGTATGACGCCTGGCAGGCGGTGCTGGAGGTGGTGGAGGACCAGCAGCAGCGTCATGAAGTATTCAAGCGGCCAGACGTCCTGAACTATCTTGCCGCTTTGCAGCAGGATCTGGCGGCCAGCGGCACCGTGGGCAAAAGCAACTCCATCGTTGACGTGGTGAAAAAGGTACACCAGGAGCTTTATTCCGGGCGTCCGGAACAGTTCAAGGTTCCCGACAGCCAGGCGGCGGTGGCCCAGTGCCTGATATCCTTTCAGAACAGCCATAAACCAGACGACCTGTGGCACCTGGTGACCCCGAACTACCGGAAAGCCAATATCTGGGTGCAGCTGAAGTCGGGGGACAACCAGGACATGGAAAAGGTGGCTGCCAACGTCGAACAGTTTTTCACCCGGCATCCGCCGCCTGCCGGCCTGACCCACCGCTGGGCCGGCTTGACCTACCTGAACGTCGTCTGGCAGGACAAGATGGTGACCGGGATGTTCAAATCCTTGATGGGCAGTTTCCTGATTGTCCTGATCATGATGACCTTTTTGTTCCGCTCTTTTATCTGGGGGTTGGTGGCCATGGTGCCCTTGTCCATTACCATTACCCTGATTTACGGTTTTATCGGTCTGATCGGCAAGGACTACGATATGCCGGTGGCGGTCCTCTCGTCCCTGACCCTGGGGATGGCGGTGGATTTTGCCATCCATTTTCTCGAACGCTCCCGGGCTGCCTTTGCCAAAACCGGCGACTGGAAATCCGCTTCCCGGGCCATGTTTGAAGAGCCGTCCCGGGCCATTACCCGCAATGTGATCGTCATTGCCGTTGGCTTTACTCCGCTGATGCTGGCTCCCCTGATGCCTTATAAAACGGTGGGCGTTTTCCTGGCCAGCATCATGGCGATCTCGGGGCTGGCAACCATGATCATTATTCCATCGCTGTTGACCCTGATGAAGAAGACCATGTTTCGCAAGCTGAAGCCGCAGTCAGGCGGCAGGGAGGTGTAAAATGAAAAAAAATAAAACGGTGAGTTTCGTCATGGGTGGATTACTGCTGCTGTTTTTTTCCCTTCCATCCGCGCTCCTGGCGGCAGAATCATTGACCGTTGACCAGATTGTCGAACGGGCCAACCTGGCGGCCTACTATGCCGGCAAAGATGGCCGGGCGACGGTTAAAATGGTGATCACCGATGCCCAGGGCCGGACGCGCCGGCGGGAGTTTACCATTCTCCGTTATGACCTGGAAGACGGCGGCGAGCAGTATTTCTACGTTTATTTCAAGGAGCCGGCCGACGTACGCAAAATGGTTTACCTGGTGCATAAACACCCAGGGAAGGACGACGACCGCTGGCTGTACCTGCCGGCCCTTGACCTGGTCAAGCGCATTGCCGCCTCCGACAAGAGAACCAGTTTTGTCGGTTCCCACTTCGTCTATGAAGACGTTTCCGGCCGGGGAATTGAGGAGGACAGCCATGAACTGGTGGAAACCAGTGACCAGTACTATGTCTTGAACAACGTTCCCAAGGACCCCCGGTCAGTGGAATTTTCTTCCTATAAAATCTGGATTGACCGGAAGACCTTCATGCCCATGAAGGCGGAATACCTGGACCGGGAAGGGCAGTTGTACCGGGTGGTGGAGGCCCTGGAGGTAAAAGATATCCAGGGCTATCCCACTGTCGTCCGCTCCCAGGTGAAAGATCTGGCCAGCGGCGGACAGACAATCAGTGAATTCAGCCGTATCAGCTATGACATCGGGTTGAAGGAGAATATTTTTACGGAGCGCTATCTGCGCCGGCCGCCGCGGGCGGCGAGAAGATGAATTGTCGTTTGAGTTGCAGTCAAGCGCGAGTCCTGCTGCTGGTTTTTGTGCTTGGTTTTATCCTGCTTTATTCGATTGCCGCCGGGGCTGCCGCTCCATGGTCGTCCGCGCGGCAATTTCTGGCCGATGCCGGCATTGACAGCAGCGGGTTTTTTGATCTGCGTGCCGGCCGCCGGCTGGTGGACCCGGTTCACGAAAAGCATACCTCCCTGGCTGAAGCCCGCCTGCAGGTGGAGCTGAATGCCGATTTCGGCTGGGGGCTGGTAAAATTCAAGAATGACTTTCTGGCTGATCCGGTTACCGACGACTACCTGGCGGAGGTGCGGGAATTGTCCTTGATCCTTTTCCCGCTTGACTTTGTCGATGTCAAGCTCGGCCGCCAGGTATTGACCTGGGGCACCGGCGACCTGCTGTTTGTCAATGACCTGTTTCCCAAGGACTGGAAGTCCTTTTTCTGTGGCCGGGACACCGAGTACCTGAAGGCTCCTGCCGATGCCGTGAAAGTCAGTGTCTTCCTGGACCTGGTCAATGTTGATCTTGTTTATGTACCCTTGTTCAACGGTTCTGATTATATCGACGGCAACCGGCTGTCCTACTGGAACCCCTTGCTGGGCCGCACCGCTGGCCGGAATCATGTTTTCCATGACGAGGACCGGGATGCCTTTTTTGATGAAGACGAGTGGGCGGTTCGTTTATATCGGACCATCAATGGCATCGAAGCCGCTTTGTACGGCTACGATGGTTACTGGAAGACCCCGGAAGGTTTCAATCCCCGCAGCGGCCGCCTGATCTACCCGCGGCTGCGGGTCTACGGGGCCAGCGTCCGCAGTGATCTTCTGGGCGGCCTGGGCAACCTGGAAGCGGGCTACTATGATTCCCTTGACGACCGGCAAGGAGATGATCCCTACGTCAGGAACAGTGAATGGCGCTTTTTGGCCGGTTTCGAACATGAACTGGGCCGCGATTTTACCGGCGGCCTGCAGTACTACCTGGAATACATGAGTGATTATGCCGACTACCAGCGGACGTTGCCGGCCGGAATGGCTGGGAAGGACCGCTCCCACTCGATTTTTACCCTGCGGCTGACCAAGCTGCTACTCAACCAGAACCTGACCCTTTCCTGTTTTGTCTATTATTCTCCCACCGACGAGGATTGCTATCTGCGGCCGAAGGCAAGCTATAAAATCAATGACTACTGGCTGGTTGAGGGAGGGGTAAATCTCTTCTTTGGCCGTGATGATTATACCTTTTTCGGCCAGCTGGAAGACAACAGCAATGCCTTTCTGGCAACGCGGGTGAGTTTCTGA
>JAOZRP010000225.1 GCA_029940125.1 bacterium | reverse complement strand
GCTGGGTGAGATAATGAAAAATCACCTTTTCCTCTTCGGCATCATGGATTTCAACCTCGTCGGCGGGCATTTCGTTCCGGGTCCGGCGGTAAACCAGGTTGACGTCGGGCTTGTTCACCCGAAAAGAACAGCGGACACAGTCGATAGCCACGTTGCCGCCGCCGACCACCACCACCTTCTTCCCTTCCGGATAGGGATCAATCCCGGAATTGATGTCAAGCAGGTATTTCACCCCGGTAATAAAACCCTTATATCCAGCGTCCTCACCCTCAACCCGCATGGAAGAACTCAAATGGGCGCCGTGGGCGATGAAAACCGCGTCATTCTCAGCCTCGAGCTGGGACAGCTTGATATCTTTTCCCACTTCGGTATTGTAATGAATGGTGACTCCCAGCTTCTGGATCTGCTCCACCTCTCCACGCAGGATGTGGCGCGGCAGCCGGTAGTCGGGGATGCCGACTGCGGACATGCCCCCGGGTTCCCCCAGCTTTTCATAGATGGTAACCTGGTGCCCTTTGCGGGCCAGATGGTAGGCGCACGTAACACCGGCGGGGCCGGCGCCAACGATGGCAACGGAACCGGTCTTTTCCGACGGCTCCACCGTAAAACGGGGCTCTTTTTTCTTGGCCAGCTCGTAGTCAGCCACAAAACGCTTGAGAAATTTGATCGAAATGGGTTCATCCAGGTTCATCCGCCGGCAGTGCTCCTCACAGGGGCGCACGCAGACCCGGCCAACCACGCCGGGAATGGGAAGCCGCTCGCGGATAACGTCAAGGGATTCCTGAAATTTCCCTTCCTTAATACATTCAACGTAGGTGGGAATGTCCAGATGAATAGGGCAGGCATCCATGCAGGGCGCCGTCAACTTCGAGCGGTAGGTTCCCGGAGCAATAACGGTACCCCCTTGAGCCGCCCGGGCGAAATCATCGGCAAAATATTTCAGGGCGTGCCGGAGAGGCAGGGGACCCGACTGGCCGATGTTGCATTTGGAAGACTCACTGATCGACTCCGCCAGGCGGGCAAGAATGTCCAAGTCCGCCGGCCGCCCCTTACCCTGGCACATTCTTCCCAAAGTATCAGCAACTACCTTGGTGCCGATACGGCACAAAAAACATTTACCGCAGGATTTTTCCTGAACCGCCTCCATATAGGTACGGCAGAGATCGACAATATTAACCTCGGAAGTTCGCAGAACAATGCCATACCAGCCGATCAGGGCCTTGATCTCTTCATCCTGCTGAAAATATTCCGGCAATGAAACCTTGCTCACCGTTTCATATTCCTGGGGTTCCTTGCCGCGGTTATCGACAACCTCGCCCCCCCAGGAGCTGAAAAGTATCTCTGCCATCAGTTTACTCCCATTTTCATTCTTTATCTCAAGGCCGAAGCAGAAACAACCATTCCTTCCCCAGCCCCAAACCACTCCTTGAAATTAACGGTCAATTTCTCCCAAGACTATATCGATGCTGCCGATAATGGAAATAACATCGGCGATCATTTGTCCCACCACCATCTTCGGCAGGGCACTGGTGAGAATAAAACATGGCGAACGGATCTTCATCCGATACGGATGCTCACTGCCGTCACCTACCAGATAGAAACCAAGTTCCCCCTTGGAACCTTCAACTGACTGGTAAATTTCTCCCTCCGGTGCATGGGGACCTTCACACTGAATTTTGAACCGGCGAATCAAGGCACTGATATCTTCCATCACCTCGCCGATGTTCGGATTGGCCACCCAGGGGTTGTCCACGTTGACCGGCCCTTCAGGAAGATTTTCAATCGCCTGGTCGATAATCTTCAACGACTGGGCAAACTCTTCCATCCTCACCAGATAACGGTCATAAACATCCCCATTTTCGCCTACGGGAATCTGGAAATCAAAATCATCATAACTGCTGTAAGGCTTCACCTTCCTGATATCATAAGGAACTCCGGAACCACGCAAAGTAGGCCCGGTAAAACCGTAGTTCACCGCATCTTCCGCCGACACCTTGCCGATCCCCATGGTCCGCTTGCGCCAGATGATGTTGTCGGTCAGCAGGGTGTTGTAGCCGTCCAGCGCGGTGGGAAACCATTTAACAAAGTCACGGACAAACTTGACGAAATCGGGGGTAACGTCCTTGGCCAGGCCGCCTATCCGCAGGTAGGAAGGAGTCAGGCGATACCCGGAAGCCTCCTCGGTGATGTTCATGATCATTTCACGATCACGGAAAGTGTAGAACACAACGGTCATGGCACCGATATCCAAGGCATGGGAACCAATCCAGAGATGGTGCCCCATAATCCGGGCCAGCTCACCCATAATAACACGAATATATTGAGCCCGCTTCGGCACTTCAATCCCCAGCAGTTTTTCAACCGCCAGGCAGTAACCAAGATTATTCAGGGAAGCGGCCGTGTAGTCAAGCCGGTCGGTAAGTGGAATAACCTGCTGGTAATTCATGTTTTCGGCAATCTTTTCAATACCGCGGTGCAGCTGCCCCACATGCGGCGTTGCCTTGACAATAATTTCACCGTCCAGTTCCAATACCAGCCGGAGCACCCCGTGTGTAGCAGGATGATGCGGCCCCATGTTGAGGGTCAGTATTTTACCTTCAGCCATTGTATTTCCCCAAAGCTATATGTTACCGTATCTCGATTGTATCGGGATCCCACTTTTTATCAAAATCCTTCCCCAGCAACGGGAACTCCTTGCGCAGGGGATGTCCGTCAAAACCGTCCCAGGTCAAAATCCGGCGCAGATCAGGATGGCCGGCGAAACGAATGCCCATCAGATCATACACTTCCCGCTCGGCCCAGTTGGCTGAATGCCAGATTCCGGTCACCGTCGGGATCTCTTCCCCGTCATCCAAGGGAACCTTGACCAGCAGACGGTCATAGCTGGAAGTGGAAACCAACACATAGACAACCTCAAAGCGAGGGCTGCGCCGCCGTTCCGAGTTGTCGATACTCAGAACATCAACCAACAGATCAAAGGCCAGCTGTTCATCGTCATGCAGAAACTGCATAACCTCGATCAGCGCATCCACACTCACTGTCACCTGCAAATCGCCGCGGCAGTCCTGGTCTGCAACAACCGCCTCCGGAAACTTGCCTTTGAGCCGTTCTAGTATTTTCGCGTTTTCCATGATGATATCACCGATTAATGAAAGCTGTTATTCAACCACATCAGGACGCATATCAAAACGCTCGGTTTTGATCTTCTGCTGCAGTTTCATCAAACTGGCCAGCAAAGCCTCCGGCCGGGGGGGACAACCAGGAACATACACATCAACCGGGATAATCTGGTCAACTCCCTGGACCACAGAATAACTCTGAAAAATGCCGCCGCAGGAAGCACAGGCACCCATGGCAATAACCCACTTGGGCTCGGCCATCTGGGCGTAGATGCGCTTTACCATTACCGACATCTTTTTTGTCAGGGTCCCGGCAACAATCATCAGGTCAGACTGACGCGGCGACGGGCGAAAAACTTCGGAACCAAACCTTGCAATATCGTAGCTTGCCAAACTGGTAGCCATCATTTCCAAGGCGCATCAGGCCAAACCGAAGGTACAGGGCCAAATCGAATTGCTCCGCCCCCAGTTAACCAGCGCATTCAGGTTGGTAACCAGAAAGCCGTCACCCTTCAAGGCACTTTCTACTCCCATTCCAACGCTCCCTTTTTCCAAACATAGACATAGCAGACAAATAAAATAACCATGAAAACCAGCATCTCCACAAACCCAAAGAGGCCCAGCTTCCGATAATGCACCGCCCACGGATACATGAAAACGCATTCCAGATCAAAAACCAGGAAAAGCAGCGCCACCACATAATACTTGATCGGGGTTTGCACATACGTCGCCCCTTCGGTAGGCATGCCGCATTCGTAGGTTTCCCGCTTCACCTTAAAACGGCGACTCGGACCCAGGATGCTTGAAACCACCACCGCAAAAACACCAAAGCCGATGCCCACCAGCATCATCACCAGGACAGGAATATATTTAACCAACATTTTACGCCCCTAAGAATCTAAAAATGGTTCAGTTATTCAAGCAACAAGATTCTTAAATAACCATAATATCCTTGTGAAGCTTTTTATTAAACGAAAGTTTCTATATCTGAGAGCAACCGCCTTGTCAAGGGAAAAAAGCAAAAAAAATATTGTCGACATAACACCAAAACGGTAGGCTTTTTCTCCCATGCCACTTATGAGAAAGGTATGCACGCATTCATTCTGCAACCGGAACCGCGGGAAGCATGCGCCAGGGGAAAACCTATACAACCTCCATCCAGAAACTCCCGTTTACGAATGCACTGTCAATCCCCGGCCCTCGTGTTTTCTCCACTTCCTAAACTAATTCGGGCTCAACGCCTCCGCAACCCAAATCAGGGTATCAGGATGTTCCGGCATGGCTCTCGCTCATTCTC
>JAOZRP010000570.1 GCA_029940125.1 bacterium | reverse complement strand
GGCCAGGAGGACGTCTTCGATTTCCTGGGTGTTGATCCGGTGGCCGCCGACTTTGAGCTGGTTGTCCCGGCGGCCGACCAGGAAAAAGAAGCCGTCGTCGTCGACATATCCCTGGTCGCCGGTGTGGTAGCCGTGCTCGTCCAGTTTTTTCGCCGTTGCTTCCGGGTCCCGCCAGTAGCCGGCCATGATGTTGGGGCCGGTGGCCACCAGTTCCCCGATTTCGCCGGTTTTCTGCTCCCGGCCCTGGTCGTCGAGAATTTTCAGCTGGACGCCGGGGATGGCTTTGCCGATGGAATCGATTTTGGCGGTGAAGGCCTCCGGTTCGAGGTAGCTCAGCCGGGCCGAGGCCTCGGTGGCCCCGTACATGATGTAGATGTCGGTGTGGGGGGGGAGGACGCGGCGCAGTTCTTCCTTCACGGTTCTGGCCATGTGGCCGCCGGCCTGGGAGCAGTAGCGCAGGCTGGGAAGCTGGTCCCGGTATTTTTCCAGGGGCGAGCGGTGCAGGAGATAGGCGTAGGTTGAAGGCACCCCGGAAAACCCGGTGATTTTTTCCGCGGCCATCTGCTTGAGGACGGCGGCGGGAAAGGCGAATTTATTGTTGACCACCACCCGGCCGCCGACGGCGAAATGGGTGTTGAGCAGGGATTTGCCCATGACGTAGAAAAAAGGCAGCACCACCATTTGAATGTCGTCGGCGGTGAGCCGGAGGTACTGGCAGATGGAGCGGGTGTTGCTGGCGATGTTGGCGTGGGAGAGCATGACTCCCTTGGGTTTGCCGGTGGAGCCGGAGGTGTAGATGATCGAGGCCAGGCCGGTTTCGGGGAGGGCGAGGTTTGGATTGGCGTCGCTGCCGTTGGCGAGGATGTCGTCCCAGGAAAAGAGGGGATTTTTCGGGGACGACTGCAGCAGCTTCGGCTGCTTGAGGACGAGGGCCAGGCCGGCGGGGAGGTTGGTGGCCTTCAGCAGGCGCTCGAAGCGGAAGTTGGAGATGAGGATTGTGGCTTCCAGTTCGGCCAGCAGCGGCTGCAGGGTGTCCGGCTTCAGGTCGGTGCTTAGAGGGACGGCGATCGCCCCGGTTTTCAGGATGCCGTAGTAGCTGACCACGTATTCCAGCGAATTTTCCAGCAGGACGGCGACGCGGTCGCCGGGGGCGACGTTTTGAGATATGAGCCAGTGGGCCAGGCGGTTGGCGGCGGCGTTGATCTGCGTATAGGAGGCCCGGACGTCTTCGTGGACCAGGGCG
>JAOZRP010000224.1:2083-4433 GCA_029940125.1 bacterium | reverse complement strand
GAACATCCTGATACCCTGATTTGGGTTGCGGGCGCCAAGCCCGCCTTGGCAGTTAGCCGTCAACTTTCAGTAAATCACTGGAAAAATAATGTGTTAAGCTGATAGCTGCCAGCTCCTCCGGAGACAGTAGTTCCCAGATGGAAAATAGTAGTTGTTCAAGAGAGGAAAAAAAGATGAACCAGGAAGTACGTTTGCGTTTTGCCCCCAGCCCCACGGGCTATCTGCATATCGGCGGGGCCCGCACCGCCATTTACAACTGGCTGTACGCCCGGAAAACCGGGGGGAAGCTGATCCTCAGGATTGAAGATACCGATGCCGAGCGTTCGACCGAGGAATCCATCCAGGGCATTCTCGACGGCCTGCGCTGGCTGGGGGTGACCTGGGATGAGGGGCCTTATTTCCAGTCCCAGTTTGGCGAGGAACACCGGGCCGCCGCCCGGAAGCTCCTGGAGAGCGGCAAGGCGTACAAATGCTTTTGCACCCGGGAAGAGCTGGAAAAGAAACGGGAAATTGCCCGGGAGCAGAAGCTTGACTTCAGCTACGACGGCACCTGCAGGAAACTGAGCCCGGCGGAGGTGGAGGCCAAGGAGGCCGCCGGCCTGCCGTACACGATTCGCCTGAAAGTGCCGGAGGGTGACGGCGCGGTGGTTTTTGAAGACCTGGTCTATGGCCGCATCGAAAAAAAATATGCCGATATCGAGGATTTTGTCATCTGCCGCTCCAACGGCCAGCCCCTCTACCTGCTTTCCAACGCCGTTGACGATGCCCGGGATCGGATCAGCCACGTTATCCGCGGCCAGGACGGGCTGGCCAACACCCCGAAACAGATTCTCATCTACCAGGCGCTGGGTCTGCCTGTTCCCCGGTTTGCTCACATGTCCCTGACCCTCGACCCCAAGCGGGCCAAAATTTCCAAGCGCAGCCATGGTGAACTGGTGGCGGTCCATTTCTATCGGGAACACGGCTTCCTGCCCTGGGCGCTGGTGAACTTTCTGGTGCTGCTGGGATGGTCGAATCCCGATTCCCGCGAATTTTTCAGCCGGGATGAATTGATTGAGGCTTTTGACCTGGGGGGGATCAAGCGGGCTAATTCCATTTTCAACGTTCAGAAGAACGACCCCAAGTTCATCACCGATCCCAAGGCGATCAGCATGAACGCCCACTACCTGCGGGAAATGCCGGTGGAAGAACTGGAGCCCTACGTGGTGGCGGAACTGAAAAAAGCCGGCATCTGGCAGCCCGAATTCGCCGCGGAACGGCGTGATTGGTTTTTAAAGACCATCGACCTTATCCGCAGCCGCTACCATTTCCTGACTGATTTTGCCACCCTGGGGCGGCCTTATTTTGCCGATGATTTTGGTATTGAGGAAAAGGCCCTGAAAAAGAACCTGCTTAAGTATCCGGACTTGAAGGAATGGCTGCCCTTGCTGGCGGACCGCTTCGCGGCCCTGGAGGACTTTTCAGCGGCTGAAACGGAACGGGTGATCCGGGAAGTGATCGAGGAGTTGGATGTCAAGGCCGGAGTCATCATCAACGGCATGCGCACTGCGGTTACCGGCCAGCTCAAGGGAGCCGGGATGTTTGAAATCCTCGAAATTCTTGGCCGGCAGCGGGTGGTGGACCGACTGCGCCGGGTGGTGCAGTTTTTTACCTAACCAAAAAGTATTCCATTATTCCCGGAAAAAAACGAAAAAAATCCCGCTTTTGAACGGGATTTTTTTCGTATTGTAGAAGGAGTGATTAATCAGTCATCAGCCATTATCTCGGTGGCTTCTGTTTTCCTTTTTTTGGCCTCAGCCGCTAATGTAAAGCCAAAGTTCAGCGCTTCCTCGTTGATTTTTTCCGTGCCTTCCGGCACCCGGGCCAGCACCGCGGCCTTGATGGCTTTTTTGCTCACGATGCCGGTGGTCCCCACCAGGACGCCAAGGGCGACGATGTTGCTGAACAGTTCCTTGCCGAATTTTTCCCGGGTGCGGGCGGAAATGGGGATGGTGATCGCCCGGCTGGTGGGAACCTGGGTGACATAGGTGGTGTCGGCTATGAAGGTGCCGTCCATGGTCAGGTCATAGAGATATTGATCACAGGCCTTTTGGGACATGGCCAGCAGGATATTGACCCAGGTGGCCTTCGGGTAGTAGATGGGGCCGTCTGAAATGATGACCTCCGCCTTGCTGGCTCCGCCCCGGGCTTCCGGGCCGTAAGACTGGCTCTGGACCACGTTTTTCCGATCGTAAATGGCGGCTTCCGCCAGGATGATGCCGGCGGTAATCAATCCCTGGCCGCCGCTGCCGGCCAGGCGGATTTCCGTTCTTGCCTGGGTCATGATGTTCCTCCTCCACCGGCCCGTTCC
>JAOZRP010000224.1:0-1983 GCA_029940125.1 bacterium | reverse complement strand
TTGGCCAGCTTCAAGCCGGTGGCGAAGGCCAGCGCCCGCCCGTGGGTGGTATGCAGAGTGTTGAAATCCACGTAGACCGGGGCGCGGCTGGAACACCCGATGCCGGAGACAAAAGCGATGTCGTCTTTTTGCAGCCCCAGGCTGTCAACCGCCCGCAGCATACTGTTCAGGATAATGCCATTCCCGCAGCCGGGGCACCAGATGTGGGGAAATTTTTTGTCATGGCGGCAATATTTTTTCACCAACTCCGCGTTACTGATCATCGTGTGAGCCCCCTCATGGATTTGATGATTTCATCAGGACTGATCATCTCACCGTTTATCTTGTTGATTTTTTCCACTACCGCCTGACCGGAGTTGACCCGGACCACTTCGCGGTAAATCTGGCCCATGTTAAGTTCCGGGACCAGGATGGTTTTCAGCTGGGGCAGGAAGTGCTCCAGGGCGAAGCGGGGGAAGGGCCAAAGCGTTCCCAGCTTGATCATGCCCACTTTAACGCCGTCAGCCCGCAGCTGTTCCATGGCCGACCGGGCTGAAAGAACCATGCAGCCATAGGCAACGATGGCGTGTTCGGCGTCTTCCATCTCCAGGTAGTCGACCAGGCAGACTTCTTTGAATCCCCGTTCTATTTTTTTGAACAGGCCAAAGATATTTTCCTGGGCTTCCCGGGGTTTCCCGGTGGGGAATCCCTTAATGTCATGGACCAGTCCGGTAACATGGTAGCGATACCCGTCTCCGAAACTGGCCATGGGTGACACTCCCATGGAACTGCGCTCGTAGGGAACATACCATTCAGGCGGCATGTTGGGCTTGATTCGGTTGACCGTTTCAATCATCGACCAGGGGGGCAGTTCAACCCGGGCCCGCATGTGGCCAATGACTTCATCCAGTAGCAGAATGACCGGGTTGCGGTATTTTTCAGAAAAATTGACCGCTTTTACCGTGTAGAAAAAAGCTTCTTCCACGGTGGACGGCGAGAGCACGATGATGGGGTGGTCGCCATGGGTTCCCCAGCGGGCCTGCATGACGTCGCCCTGGGAGGGGCTGGTTGGCAGGCCAGTTGAAGGTCCGCCTCGCATGACGTTGACGATGACGATGGGTGTTTCAGTCAGGCAGGCGTAACCCAGGTTTTCCTGCATCAGGGAGAATCCTGGTCCCGAAGTGGCGGTCAGGGCCTTGGCACCGCCGAGGGAGGCGCCGATAATGGCGGCGATGCTGCCGATTTCATCTTCCATCTGGATGAATTTGCCGCCCAGTTCCGGCAGCCGGACGGAGAGGATTTCGGCGATTTCCGTCGACGGGGTAATGGGGTAGCCGCCAAAGAAACGAACTCCGGCCGCCAGTGCCCCTTCAGCAACGGCTTCATTCCCCTGCATTAAGCGATAAGGATTGGCTTTGCTCATGCCTGGCCTCCTTTACTGGTGTGCCCTGTTTCAGGTGGTTCCTTTACCGTGATGGCAAAATCGGGACAGCGGAGCTCACACATGTGGCAGGCGATGCATTTTTCCGGGTATTTGGCCAGCACTTGCCGGTTTTCGTCCATGGCCAGCACCTGCTGGGGGCAGAAAGCGACACAAATGCCGCACCGTTTGCACCAGTCAGTGAAAATAGTAATTTCCGGCAGTGGTTTGTCGGGGACGGGTGCTTTTGAGCTCTTGGATGGTGAAGCTGTTGCAGACTGTTTTTCCATGCTGGCAATCCTTGACAAAAGTTGAAGGTTTTGTTTGGGTATGTGGGTAGAAGGCGGGAAAGCAATGTGCAAGCGACATCTTGTCTCAATACAGGAAAACTTGCATTTAACATTCAAATTATCGTGATATTTGCCGATGTGATTTGGTGACCCTCTACTATGGAGACAAGGCTATGTCAACAGAAAAAATATGCTGGTATGAAAAATTGTGGTGCTGGCAGAGTATCCGTTTTTTACCGGAATTGAAATGCTGCAGCCTGATACTTTTTCTGGCGGCGGTATTGTTCCTGTCGG
>JAOZRP010000569.1 GCA_029940125.1 bacterium | reverse complement strand
TGGGTGAAAGTCCCACGCGGGGAAAGGCCCAGCCAGCCACCCCGGCCCCGAGTCATGCGCGGTATTTCGTGAGGAATGACGTGAAGTGTTGACAGGGGAGACCATGGGCTAGGTATTGAGCTGTGAAAGAAGTGAAAATGGAGGTGTCGATGCAGTTAATCGATGCAGAAGACAAAATCATAATCAACGAAATGGCGAGTTGACTATGGACCTCCCGCAGTCGGAGACCCTATGCACGTGGAGAAGTTCTGTGACCGGAACCTGGGAGATCTCACTTGTGCCCGATGTATATCCGGGACGGTTGGGGAAGGCAAATGCCGTATGACCAACATGAACGCAAATGAGAAGTCGGACAAGATCGTAGTACCGGTGAAACAACCGAACAAAGGGGGTAAAACTTCGGCGGAGGTTGTGGAGGGAAGGGTCTTGGCCAAGGGGAACAGCCAACAGACGGCTGCGGACTGGACTCAGGGCCAGAGAACCGCATCGTTCGGATTGTCGGCTGTGCGTAAGGTGGCAAAGGAGGAGAAAGGAACTCAATTCACGGCCCTGTTACATCATATCACGCCGGATTTGCTGGGAGAGAGCTATTTTGCGCTGAAGCGCAATGCGGCCGCGGGCATTGATGGAATGACATGGAAAGCATACGGGGTACAATTGAACAAACGGCTGCAAGTACTGCATGCCAGAATACATTCTGGTAAGTACCGTGCGAATCCGGCCCGCAGGACATATATACCCAAAGCCGATGGTTCGCAACGTCCACTAAGTATATGGTGTATTGAGGACAAAATAGTCCAACAGGCGGTGGTACAAGTACTTAATGCAATTTATGAGGAGGATTTTATAGGCTTTTCGTATGGATTTCGTCCCGGCCGAGGGCAACACGACGCGTTAGATGCATTGCAAGTGGGTCTTTACAGGAAGAAAATAAGTTGGGTACTGGATGCTGACATTCAGAAGTTTTTCGATGAAGTGGACCATGAATGGATGATGAAATTTCTTCAACATCGTATTGCTGACAAACGCATTTTGCGTTTGATCAGAAAATGGCTTACTGTCGGAATTACCGAAAATGGCAAAACACATCGTACCAGCAAAGGCACACCCCAGGGAGCGGTAATATCACCAGTGCTGGCAAATATCTATCTACACTATGCCTTTGACTTATGGGCAAATAAGTGGCGGAACAGCCAAGCACAGGGAGATATGATTATAATCCGATATGCCGATGACAGCATAATCGGGTT
>JAOZRP010000223.1 GCA_029940125.1 bacterium | reverse complement strand
CGGCCATGGACGGCCGGCGAGAATGAGCGAGAGCCATGCCGGAACATCCTGATAACTTTTTTCAGTTGTTTTTAGCCTGACTCTAAAAATTGGGTGGCCAGCTAAAAGCTGAACGCTGATCACTTAACGCAAGAAGGAGAATAACGCATGTTCAAGGGAACAACCATCCTGGCCGTTCGCACAGGCAGGGAACTGGCTTTCGGCGGTGACGGCCAGGTCACCATGGGTGATACGGTGATGAAGCACGGGGCCAGGAAGGTCCGCTGGCTTTTCGACCACCAGGTCTTGGCCGGTTTTGCCGGTTCCACCGCCGATGCCTTTACGCTTTTCGAACGCTTTGAGGAGAAGTTGAACCAGTTTAACGGCAACCTGATGCGGGCGGCGGTGGAAATGGCCAAGGACTGGCGGATGGACAAGATGCTGCGCCGCCTCGAAGCTTTGCTGATTGTTGGCAACGAGGAGCACACCCTGGTGTTGTCCGGCAACGGTGATGTCATTGAGCCGGACGACCAGGTGGTGGGGATTGGTTCCGGCGCCCCTTACGCGGAGTCGGCCGCCAAGGCCCTGGTGAAGCATACCGATCTCCCGGCCTCCGAGATTGTCAAGGAGGCCCTGACCATTGCTTCGTCGATTTGCATTTACACCAATGACCAGTTTACCATCGAGAAGCTGGTTGACGGTGAGGAAGAGGAGAACTGATCCATGTCAACGCTGACCCCCCGTGAAATTGTTGCCGAGCTGGATAAATACGTGATTGGCCAGGACGACGCCAAACGGGCCGTGGCCATTGCCCTGCGGAACCGCTGGCGCCGCCAGCAGGTTCCCGCCGAACTGCGGGATGAGATAGCACCGAAAAACATCATTATGATCGGGCCGACCGGCGTCGGGAAAACCGAGATCGCCCGCCGGCTGGCGAAGCTGGCCCATTCACCGTTCATCAAGGTCGAGGCCTCCAAGTTTACCGAGGTCGGCTACGTGGGCCGCGACGTGGAATCGATCATCAGGGATTTGACGGAACTGGCGGTAACCATGGTCCGGGCCGAGGAAACGGAAAATGTCCAGGACAAGGCCCGGGCGGTCGCCGAGGAGCGGCTGCTGGACATCCTGCTGCCGCCGGTGCAGCCTTCTCCTGCTGCTTCCGGATCTTCCACCGAGATGGATGAGGGCGGGGTGAGTACTTCCGATGTCATCGTGGTGCCTCCGGAGCCCGAAACCCAGAGCAAGACTCGCGAGAAGCTGCGTCGGCTTTTCCGGGAAGGCCGGCTGGACGATCGGATGGTGGACATCGAAATCACCGAGCGCTCGACGCCGGTGGTGGAGATATTTTCCGCCGCCGGGATGGAGGAAATGGACATCAACCTGCGGGACATGTTTGAAAATATCATGCCCCAGAAAACCAGGAAGAAGAAGGTGAAGGTCCCCGAGGCCTACAAGTTCCTGGTGGAGCAGGAAGCCCAGCGGATGGTCGACATGGACAAGGTGGTGACCGAGGCCAAGCGGCGGGTGGCCCAGCACGGCATTGTTTTCCTTGATGAGATTGACAAGGTGGTCGGCCGTGAAAGCAGCTCCGGGCCTGACGTATCCCGCGAGGGCGTGCAGCGGGACCTGCTGCCCATTGTCGAGGGTTCATCAGTGAATACCAAGTACGGGATCATCAAAACCGATCATATCCTTTTTGTGGCTGCCGGGGCTTTCCACGCCGTCAAGCCTTCCGAACTGATTCCCGAGCTGCAGGGGCGCTTTCCCATTCGGGTGGAACTGGATTCCCTGGGCAAGGAGGATTTCGTCAAGATCCTGCAGGAGCCGCGCAACGCCCTGATTACCCAGTACGTGGAGCTGATGAAAACCGAGGATGTGAAGCTGGAAATTGCTCCCGACGCTATCGAGGAAATTGCCGAGATTGCCTGTTATGTCAATGAACACCATGAAAATATCGGCGCCCGGCGCCTGCATACCATTTTGGAGCGCCTCCTGGACGAGGTGTCGTTCAATGCCTCGGAAATGAAAGGCGTCACGGTTTCCATCGACGCCAAGGAAGTGAAGAGAAAGCTGGATGACGTGGTTGAGGATGAGGACCTCAGCCGTTACATTTTGTAAAGACGTAGTTCACAGTCAGTGATCAGCCGTAAAAAGAACCGGCTGTTAGCTGTCAGCCTTTAGCTTTTGGCTTAACTACCTTTTCAATGTTTTACTGAAAGCTGATTGCTGATCGCTTTCATCGGGAAATGAAAGTTTCCGGATGACCATAAATAAAAAAACGATGGAAAATTTAAAAAATGGATAAACTGATCCAAAAAGCCCAGACTCTGATCGAATCCCTGCCGTTCATCCGCGAGTTCTACGGCAAAACCTTTGTGATTAAATATGGCGGCCATGCCATGGTGGATGAGCAGCTGCGCACCTCCTTTGCCGAGGATGTGGTGCTGTTGAAATTTATCGGCATCAACCCGGTAGTGGTGCACGGCGGCGGCCCGCAGATTGGTGAAGTCCTGGCGAAAATGGGCATCGAAAGTTCTTTCGTCCAGGGCATGCGGGTGACGGACGAGGAAACCATGGACGTGGTGGAAATGGTCCTGGTGGGCAAGGTCAACAAAATGATCGTCAACCTCATCAACCGGCAGGGTGGCAAGGCGGTGGGTCTCAGCGGCAAGGACGGCAGCCTGCTGGAAGCGGAAAAGCTGCTGATGTACGACACTCCCCAGGCCGACCGGCCGCCGGAGATTCTTGACGTGGGCAAGGTCGGGGTGGTCAAGCAGGTGAACCCTGATGTTCTCCGCTCCCTGGACAACACCGGCTTCATCCCGGTTCTGGCTCCGGTGGGTGTAGATGGGGCTGGCGAGACCTATAATATCAATGCGGACTTGGTAGCCGGGTCGGTGGCTGCCGCCCTGAAAGCCGAGAAGCTTATCCTGCTGACTGACGTTCCCGGCGTCCTGGATAAAAACGGCAGCCTTTTATCTTCCCTGTCCCGTGAAACGGTGCAAACCATGGTGGCCAGCGGCGAGATTGCCGGGGGCATGCTGCCCAAGATTGACTGCTGCCTGGAGGCCATTAAAGGTGGGGTCAGGAAAACCCATATTGTTGACGGCCGCCTGCCCCATTGCCTGCTGCTGGAAATTTTTACCGAAAAAGGGGTAGGGACGGAAATCCTCTTCTGAGGTTCCCCTGCATAATGTCTGTTTTCTCCCAGCCCTCCACCCTGCTTATTCCCTGCGCCAAGGGCATCCCACCCTTTCTCGCCGCCGAGCTGAAAGCCCTGGGCTTTCCAGTGGTTGCCGAGACCGTGGCCAGCGTTTCCATTCGTGGAACCCTGGTGGATGCCATGCGCCTCAACCTCCACTGCCGCACCGGTCAGCGGGTTTTTTTTCAGCTTGCTTCCATGAACTGCCCGGCCCAGGATGGTCTTTTTTCCCGCCTGGCCCGCATCCCGTGGGAAAACTACATTCCCGCCGACGGCTATTTGTCGGTCACCTCGGTGGTGGACCACCCTTCGGTCCGCGATCGGCGCTTCATCAACCAGAAAACCAAGGATGTGATTGTCGACCGGATTCGCCGTCTGCGGGGCCGCCGCCCGGATTCCGGTCCCCGCCGGCATGGGGTGGTGGTGCATGTCTACTGGCGGCGGAACCAATGCGGCATTTACCTGGATACCTCCGGTGAATCCCTGGCCCGCCGCGGCTACCGCCAGGAAGGCGGAAAAGCGCCGCTGCAGGAAACCCTGGCCGCCGCCGTAGTCCAGGAAGTTGCTTGGAACGGAACCGGCACCTTCCTGAATCCCATGTGCGGCAGCGGCACCCTGGCCATCGAAGCGGCTCTGAAAATCCTGGATATTCCTCCCGGGCTGCAGCGCCGCAATTTTGCCTTCATGCACCTGGAAGGTTTTCCCCGCTCTACCTGGCAGCAGTTGAAGCGGGAAGCCCGGCGGCAGGCCAGGCAGTCGCTGCCCGGTCGCATCATTGCCACCGACCACGACCGGGCGGTGGTGAAGATGGCGAAGCAGAATGCCAGGCGGGCCGGCGTCGACGGTTTGATTGAATTCGGGGTTGGGGATTTTGCCCAGATTGCGGTTCCGGAGGGCGGCGGGGTGGTGGTCCTCAACCCGGAATACGGCGAACGCCTGGGTCAGCTGGCGGCCCTGGAGGGTACCTACCGGCGGATCGGCGATTTCTTCAAGCAGAAGTGTGCCGGCTTCCGCGGTTTCATTCTTACCGGCAACCGGGATCTGGCCAAGAAAGTCGGTCTGAAGGCCTCCCGCCGAATTCCCCTGTACAACGGTTCCATCGAGTGCCGCCTGCTGGAATATGAACTGTATGCCGGCAGCCAGCGGCAAAAGGTCTGACAAACAGTCCTTTCCCCACTTTCCCCCGGATTTTCTTAAGATTTCTTCTTTTTCAGCCGAATGAAAAAGAATAGGCTTTGCTTTTAACAATTTCCCTTCATGTCCTCTGTGTTCTTG
>JAOZRP010000568.1 GCA_029940125.1 bacterium | reverse complement strand
ACCGGAAAATCATTTTCGAAAACCATTGAGGATTCCATGACCAGCAAACCTTCCGACATTTCACCGGTCAACCCGGTCATTGACGCCAAGGAAGCCATTTTTGAAAAGATTTTCGCGGAGAACCAGGAACTGCGGGACAAGCTGTCCCAGATCATGGAAATCAGCCGGGAAAACGAAACCCGCCAGCAGCACTACGACCGGCTGGAAGAAGAAATCTTTGCCGCCGACTCCCTGTCCCATTTGCTTATAAGCCTGCAAAGGGAACTTTTGGAACGGTTTGACATCCCCATGGTAACCGTGGCCCTGCTGGACCAGATCATGGGAAGAATAGAAGAATCTCCCCTGGAAACCGGGGAAAAGCCCGCCGACCTGCTGCCGCTCAGCACCATCCCCAGGGGCATTTACCAAAACTTTTTTCCCCGGCATCAGCCCCTTATCTCCAGCGGTCTGCTGCCGGAACTGGCGGAGCTGTTCCGGACCTCAAAAAAATCAAAGCTTGAAATCGGCTCCTCCGCCTGCATTCCTCTCAAGGCCGGCAGTCGGCTGATGGGCATTCTCATGCTGGCCAGCCGGGACCCGGATAAATTTCAGCCGTCCCTGGCCACGGATTTTGTCGAACGGCTGGGCAGCCGGCTGGCCATTGCCATTGAAAACCTCACCATCCGCAACCAGTTGGAAAGGGTTTCCCGCACCGACGAGTTGACCGGGGTTTACAACCGCCGGTCCCTGGCTGAACTGCTGCCGCTGGAATTTGAACGGGCAAAACGCTACCACCAGCCCCTGTCAATCCTGATGATTGACCTGGACGACTTCAAACAAATCAACGATCAATACGGTCATGGAGCCGGAGACCAGGTGCTGGTGGCGTTGGGAAACGTCCTGATTGACAACACCAGGCGCAACGACGCGGTAATTCGGTACGGCGGGGATGAATTTCTGGTCATCATGCCCCACACCGACCGGCACAAGGCCCGGGTGGTTGCGGACAAGATCCTGGAAATAATCGCGACAACAGAGATTTCATTGACGGCGGCGGAAAAAACAACCTGCTCCCTTTCCCTGGGCCTGGCCAGCTTTCCGGCCGAGGGCATTGAAACCTTTGAAGACCTGCTGCAGCAGGCGGACCAGCATCTCTATGCCGCCAAAAAAGAGGGAAAGGGGAAAATAAAAAGCTAAGGCGGGCTTGGCGCCCGCAACCCAAATCTGGATATCAGGATGTTCCGGCATGGCTCTCGCTCATTCTCGCCGGCCGTCCATGGC
>JAOZRP010000222.1 GCA_029940125.1 bacterium | reverse complement strand
TGCCAGCGGACACCGGACATCCTTGACCTCTGGCGCGACTGCCTGGGGACCTTGATTGCCCTGGCTTTTTTGCCACCTGCAGACAAGCTCCTGAATCCCCGGCGTCAACGGCTGTTTCGCCTGCTGGTCATTGTTCTAACCACCGCCACCCTCGTCCCCCTGGGGAAAGCCCTGGTGGACGAGACCGTCGCCAGGCATCAATTTCCCCTGCTGGCCGACTTCGAAACCCCGCTGGAAACGGACCGCTGGGAGCGAGGCCGCCGAGACCGGCAGCTGGCCCGTCACGGAAACGCTTCCCTGCAGATTTTGTTGACCACCGAACAGTATTCCGGCAATTCCCTGCTCTACTTCCCCCCGGACTGGTCACCGTTTTCGTCCCTGCACTTCAGCATCCACAACGGTTCCCGGCAACCCCTGACCCTGGTCTGCCGCATCCACGACCGGCACCACTTCGAATCAGGAAATGCCTACAGCGACCGTTTCAACCGACGACTGACCTGTCAGCCAGGCTGGAACGATTTCACCATTCCGCTCCGCGAAGTCGAGAACGCCCCAAGAGGCAGGAAAATGGACATGACCGCGATTGTCAATCTGCGCATTTTTGCAGTTCGATTAGCCAGGCCGGCTACCATCCATCTTGACTATTTTTACCTGGAAAAATAATCCACCGCGTTCTGAAACAGGGAGAAGCCGGGACCGGGATCATCCCATTGCCCGGGAGCCCGCCGGGCGGTCATATCCGGCCAGGAGGGCAGCTGGCTGAGCACCAGGGCCCGCTCCGGGTGCGGCATCATCCCCAGAATCCTGCCGCTGTCGTCACAGATGGCGGCAATATCTCCCAGGGAGCCGTTGGGATTTTCCGGGAACCTGCCCGCCGCCGGCTTCCCGGACTGGTCAGCATACACCATCGCCACGTTGCCGCCCCCCTGAAGCTGCCGGACAACGTCGTCCGGGGCATAAAACCTGCCCTCGCCGTGGGCAATGGGGATGCTGAGACGGTCCAGACCCCGCAGGAAAACCGAGCGGTTTTCCGGAACCAGCAGCTCCACCCAGCGGCATTCATAGCGGGAGGAAAGATTGGCAATCAACGCCGCCCGGCGCTCGCCGTAAGCACCGGCGAATCCCGGCAGCAGCCCTAAGTTCACCAATACCTGGAAACCATTGCAGATGCCCAGCACCAGGTGGTCTTTCAGGACAAAATCCATCAATTCCGGCCAGAGGGTGTTTCTCATCTTGTTGGCCAGGGCGTTGCCGGAACCGGTGTCGTCGCCATAGGAAAAACCGCCGGGAACGACAAAAATCTGCGCCTGTCCAAGCTGCCCTGGATCGGCAATCAGGTCATTGACGTGGACAATCCGGCAGCGTGCCCCGCAGCGGCTGAAGGCAAAGGCCGTCTCCTCTTCGCAGTTAATGCCGTATCCGGTCAGCAGCAGAACCCGGGGTGAAGCCATATCTCAATCTCCCTGAAAAGCGGCAAAAGGCTGCCGGTAAGCGGCCAGCAGCGTTGCAACCGGCACCTCAACATGTTTTATTTTCCCCTGCCGCACTTCCAGACTGGCATCGCCACTCACTTCTCCCAGGAAAAGGCAGGGAATATCCGCGGTGGCCGATTCGAAAGCCCGGCGGTCTCCAGGGCCGACACTGACCAAAAAGCATCCCATGGACTCGGCAAACAGAAAATGTTCCACCCGCCGGTCGTCGGGAATCCTGATGGCCGCCCCCAGTCCATGGGCCATGGCGGATTTCCCCAGGGCCGCCGCCAGGCCGCCCTGGGCCAGGGGATGCAGCGAGCGGCACAATCCCCGGGCAACCAGTTGGCAGATCTGTTCATAGACCACCCGGAACTCCGCAGTCCGCACCCGGGGCACCAGACCAGTCTGCCCATTGGTCAGCAGCCCCTCATCCTTCAACATGGCCTGAAACTCGCTGCCGCCCAGGGATTTGTCCAACTCCCCGATCAGGTAAAGAAGATCACCCGGTTCCTGGAAGGCAAAGGAACGCACCTGGCGCACATGGGGAATAACCCCCAGGGAAGAAATCAGCAGGGTCGGCGGCACAGAAATGGCAACCGGCCGGTCATCGGCGTCATAGCCGCAGAAATCATTGAACATGCTGTCCTTGCCGGAAATAAACGGCGTCCCGTAGGCCACGGCAATGTCATGGCAGGCCCGGGCGGTTTCCTTCAACTGCCAGAGGCGGGCGGGATCATGGGACGAGCACCAGCAGAAGTTGTCCAGCAGGGCGATGCGCTCCAGGGGGCAGCCGACGGCCAGCAGGTTGCGGACAGCGGTGTCGATGCCGGCAGCGGCCATGGCATAGGGATCCAGTTCGCTGTAAGCCGGATACAGGCTCTGGGACACCGCAACGCCCCGGGGCTTGTCCAACACCGGCCTGACCACGGTGGCAAAGTTGTCAATCAGGTTGCGGCCGATCAGGGGCTTCAAAACCGAACCGCCCTGGACCTCGTAGTCATACTGGGTGCTGACGAAAGAACGGGAACCGATGTTCAATCGGGAAAACAGCTTCAGAAAAAGATCATTGACCGGCAGTGCTGGCGGCAGTTCCAGCGGCGACAGGTCCACGCGGCAGCATTCGGTTCGCAGAACCTTCGCCGGCAGGCCGTTGTGAAGAAAGTCAAGGTCCATGTCCATCACCGTCCGGCCATGGTAGCGCACCTGGCAGCGGCCGG
Organism: bacterium; assembly: GCA_029940125.1. Taxonomy (GTDB): domain Bacteria; phylum Desulfobacterota; class Anaeroferrophillalia; order Anaeroferrophillales; family Anaeroferrophillaceae; genus DQWO01. The sequence goes on along the minus strand of JAOZRP010000222.1, from coordinate 1,794 downwards.
AATCGGTAAACTCCCCGATGACGGTTCCTTCCACTCCCTGGCCCTGCAGCAGTTCCTGCAGCTTTTCCCAGTTTTCCGGCGGCACGGCCAGGGTCATCCTTTCCTGGGACTCGCTGATCCAGATCTGCCAGGGGGCCATGCCGGGATACTTGGTCGGCACCCGGTCGAGCTCCACCAGGCAGCCGCCGCATTCCCGGGCCATTTCGGCCACCGAGCAGGACAGGCCGCCGGCACCGTTGTCGGTAATGCTGTGGTACAGCTGCAGGTCCCGGGCAACCTTGACCAGGCAGTCGGAAAACTTTTTCTGGGTAATGGGATCCCCAATCTGCACCGCGGTTGCCGGGCTGCCGCCGGTCAGAGCCTCGGAAGAAAACGTCGCTCCGTGAATGCCGTCCAGGCCGACGCGGCCGCCGACCATTACAATATAATCGCCGGCCCTGGCCTTTTTCTCGTGGCTGGGCTGATCGCCAATCCGGCGGGGAATCAGGCCGACGGTGCCCACGAACACCAGCGGCTTCCCCTTGTAGCGGTGGTCGAAGACCATGAATCCCTGGGTAGTAGGGATGCCGGAGCAGTTTCCCCCCACCCGCACCCCGTCAATAACGCCCTCCATGATCTGCCGGGGCAGAAGCGCCTGGTCCCGGCGGCCGGGAGAACGGTAGATCGGCTCATCGTCATCGGGGTCGGCAAAACAGAAGCCGTAGCGGTTCAGCACCGGCTTGGCTCCCAGGCCGAAACCCACCGTATCCCGGTTGACCCCGACAATGCCGGTAATCGCCCCGCCGAAAGGATCCAGCGCCGACGGCGAATTATGGGTTTCAACCTTGTCGGTAACCAGGTAGTCATCATCAAAAACGATGGCCCCGGAGTTGTCGACAAAAACAGAAACACAAGGGTCCTGGTCACCCCGGGAAGCCCGGATTTTGGCCGTCGCTCCCTTGATGTAACAGCGGTACAAGCCATCCGTCACCTCGTCGATAGACGCGGCAAAAATTGTATGCTTGCAATGCTCGGACCAGGTCTGCGCCAGGGATTCCAGTTCTATATCCGTGGGGTGACGGTGCTCCACGTTCTTGAAATAATCAATGATAACATCAAGGTAGGGGCGGTCAAGGGCCAGCGGCCCCCGGAACACCGGCTCGCCCCGGTCGTTATAATGGTCTACGATGCCCTTTTTCCCCAGGATTTCCAGCTCTTCATCCGCAATGTCAAGGGCGACAGTTTTTACCTCGGTGGTTTCCGCCAGCGACACCCGCGGCACCACCGGCTCCATGCCCCCGTCAGCCAGGTATTCCGCTTGGGATTTGATGTGTATCCGCTGAATCAGGGGATTGGCCAGGTCGACGGCAATCTGCTCCACGTCCGCTCGACTGAGGCCTCCCGCCAGGTAATAAACCCGGCTGCTGTAAATCCCGGCATCCGGAGGCAGCCGGCGCTTCCAGGTGTCCTGCAGCGTCTCCCTGGTGGTGGAAGCAATGTTGTCGGTAACCCCGGGCAGAAAGCCGATTTCAAGGGCAAAGGAAAAGTCCTCCAGCTCCCGTGCCTGGTCAATGGTAAACTGGTGGACAACCGGGTTGCTCAACAGCTGGGCCGCCTGCTGCAGTTCCGCAGCGGTAAAGTCGCCATCCAGGGTATAGACATCGGAAAGCAGGACGAAGGAAACGCTGCCGTCCAACCCCAGCCCGTTGAGGCGGTCTAGGATCTGGCGGCCGCGATTGTCCATTTCAGGCCGTCGATAAAAGATTTCTATTCTATGTACCATAATCATCCTGCCTCGTCGGGCGGTAAGCTCAT
>JAOZRP010000221.1 GCA_029940125.1 bacterium | reverse complement strand
TGCCGGAACATCCTGATACCCTGATTTGGGTTGCGGGCGCCAAGCCCGCCTTGGTAAAACATTGAAAAAGCCATTTGTTAAGCTGAAAGCTGATGGCTGACAGCCAACGGCCCATTCGGAAACAGCGGTTCCCGGACGGAAATTTATTATAAATGTTGCAGTAAAAGCTGTTTTTTAGTACACAATGACGGTCTGCCAGGAGCGCAGATAAAGAGCTTGGAAAAGGAGAAATAAGAATCATGAACCAGATAGAGCAGATTGAACAGGATTTTTTGCGGATGGATATACCGCCTTTCAAGGCCGGGGATACGGTGAAAGTGCATGTGAAGATCCGCGAGGGTGAAAAAGAGCGCATCCAGATTTTTCAGGGTTTCGTTCTCCGGCGGCAGGGAGAGTCGAATCGGGAAACGTTTACCGTTCGCAAGGTTTCCGGCGGCATTGGGGTTGAAAGAACCTTTCCGGTCCACACTCCCCTGGTTGACAAGATAGAAGTGGTTGCCCGTGGCCGGGTTCGGCGGGCGAAGCTGTATTATATGAGGAGCCTACGGGGTAAAGCGGCAAGGATTAAAACCATCAGGTAACAACGTGTTCTGTCCATGCGGCAGCCGCCTTGAATTGACCAGAAATGACCACTGCCTCCAGGGGACTTCAGCAATGTTTTCACCGGCTGGGATACCGGTTCGTCCTTGGTGTCGATGAGGCCGGTCGTGGTCCCCTGGCTGGTCCGGTGGTGGCCGCTGCGGTCATGCTGTCCCCGGAGGTGTCCCTTGCCGGAGTCAATGATTCGAAAGCTCTTTCTTCCGCCCGGAGGGAAGAGCTTTTTAGTCTTATCATTGGCAGTTCCAGCGCTTACGGAATTGGGATGGCGTCCCCGGCGGAGATAGACGCCGTTAATATTCTTCAAGCCACTTTTCTGGCCATGATCCGGGCCGTCAACCGGACTTGCATTTTTCCGGATCTGGTGGTGGTCGATGGTCGGCAGCGGCTTCCTTTCCCTTTGTGCCAGTACCCGCTGGTCAAAGGTGATTCTCGCTGCCAGACGGTGGCGGCGGCCTCAATTGTCGCCAAGGTGGTTCGGGACCGGATTATGCGTTTTTACCATGGCCGCTATCCGCGTTACGGTTTTGCCCGTCACCAGGGGTATGGAACCGCGGTCCATCGGCGGGCGGTGCATCTTTACGGTTTGTCTCCAATCCATCGTCGCAGTTTCAAGTTGAAAGAGCCAAAGCGTGGTTGACAGGATTTCCAGGCCATGAAACGTCAGACGTTGGGCAAATGGGGTGAAGAACAGGCGGCTGCCTACCTGCAGGGGCAGGGACTGCGGCTTGTCGAGCGTAATTATCGTTGTCCCCTGGGGGAGATTGACATCATTGCCAGGGATGGGGATTGCCTGGTGTTTTGCGAGGTCAAGACCAGGAGTTCCAGTCGTTACGGCCTGCCCCAGGAGGCGGTAGCCTGGAGCAAACAGCAGAAAATTATCAAGGTTGCCTCATGGTATCTGGGTGATCGGGAGGCGGATGTTCGTTTTGATGTCATTGCCATTACCCGGTCGGCGGCAGGAAAAGCGGAAATAGAATGGCTGCCGGCGGCTTTTTCCCTTGATTGACAGATGGAGGTTTCTATGGATGGCGAGGATAAAAAACAGCAGCGGAAAGATGGTTCCCCCGGGCTGGATGACGAGAGTCAGTGGATGAGCGATTTGATGCGTGAGGTTGACGGTGAGCTGGAGCAGGTGACGGCCCAACTGCGGGAGTCCTATACCCGCCTGTTTTCCAGCCTGGAAAAGCTTGACCGGGAAATTGAGGCGGCGGTTGAAGAAGGGGATGAAATGAAATACCAGGCGGCGCAGATAAAAAAAGGCCTGGTTGAATCCCGGCTGCGTGAGCTGGAAGCGCTGAATATTTTGTCGTGAGCAGATGAAAAAAATAGCCAAATTTCTTTTTGAAGTGGGGATGCTCAAGCGGACGCCGCGAAGCGGCCTGCAGTTCCTGGGGTCGGGGAATGAATCCGTTGCCGAGCATACCTGCCGGACCGTCTATATTGCTTATGCCCTGGCCGGGATGGTTGATGGCATCGACGAAAACCGTTTGCTGAAGATGTGCCTGTTTCATGACCTGGTAGAAACCCGGACAGGGGACTTGAATTATGTCAATAAAAAATATGTCCGGTCTGACGAGGCGAGGGCCATGGCCGACATCTGCCGGCCGCTGCCCTTCGGCAGGGAAGTGGAGTCCCTGTTCCGGGAATTCGATGAAGGAAAAACCATGGAAGCGCAGTTGGCCAATGACGCCGATCAGCTGGAATTGATCCTGCTGCTGCGCGAATGCCAGGATCTGGGCAATAAGTATTCGGCCGACTGGATCCCCATTGCCATCAAACGGCTGAAAACCGACGCGGCCATTAAGCTGGCGCAGGCTATTCTCAACACCGACTGGTCTTCCTGGTGGTTTGAAGCGGATGATGAATCATGGTGGGTAAACGGGAAATAAATTGTCTGGTATTGGGTTTACCATGGACCAATTTTCAACCTGACGGAAAAAACGATGGAAAAATCTGACGGGAAGCGGGAGCACTGGAGGAGTAATCTGGGTTTTATTCTGGCGGCTGCCGGTTCGGCGGTTGGTCTGGGAAATATCTGGAAATTTCCCTATATTACCGGTGAAAACGGCGGCGGGGCTTTTGTTCTGGTTTACCTGATTTGCATTGCCGTTATCGGCCTGCCGGTCATGCTTTGCGAGTTGTCCTTGGGACGCCACACCCAACGCAACCCGGTGGGAGCCTTTAAAAAGCTTACCCCTGGTTCGTCAACCCTGGCCCACCTGATCGGTGCCCTGCTGGTGCTTTCCGGGGTGTTTCTATTCCTTTTCCGGGATTACGGCTGGGCGGTGGTTATTCTGCTCTTGGGCTTTGCCATTTTTCGCTACAGTTGGACGGTGGTTGGGGCCATGGGAGTGCTGGCCGGGTTTACCATCCTTTCTTTTTACAGCGTCGTTGCCGGCTGGACCATCGGTTACATCGTTCAGGCTCTCAGCGGACAGCTGGCTTTCAACAGTGTTGATGCGGCGGCCGGGCATTTTGTCCAGTTTATCACCAGTCCCGGCTGGGCCATCGGCTGCCATGCGGTTTTCATGCTGATGTGCATGGTGATTGTCTACAAGGGAGTGCAGTCCGGCATTGAGCGCTGGTCAAAAATTTTGATGCCGATTCTTTTCCTGCTGCTGGTGGGTTTGATTATCAGAGGGGTAACCTTGCCGGGGGCGATGGCCGGCATCAAATTTTACCTGCACCCCGATTTCAGCAAAATCAGCGCCAACAGCATCCTGGTGGCCCTGGGGCACGCTTTCTTTACCCTCAGCCTGGGAATGGGGGCGATCACCACTTATGGCAGCTATGTGGATAAAGAACAGAATCTGTTTATTGCTTCGCTGTCCATTGCCGGCCTGGATACCCTGATTGCCCTGATGGCTGGTCTGGCCATTTTTCCGGCCGTTTTTGCCCAGGGATTTCAACCCAACGCCGGGCCGGGTCTGGTTTTCCAGGTTTTGCCGACGGTTTTCAACCAGATTCCCCTGGGAACCTTGTGGGCGGTGGTCTTTTTTCTGCTGCTTCTGGTTGCCGCGCTGACTTCCGGCATCAGTTTGCTTGAGGTGGTGACGGCCTATTTTGTCGACGAAAAGGGCTGGACCCGGCCGCGGGCAACGGTTGTTTTCGGCATTATCACCTTCCTGCTTGGCTGCCTGAGTGCCATCAGCGTCACCGGCTGGGAACACCTTGAATGGCTGCATCAGCTGATGCTGACCGTTTTCGGCGTTTCCAAGGGCTCTTTTTTTGATGTTATGGACAATCTTTCGTCCAACTGGCTGCTGCCCCTGGGCGGCCTGTTTACCTCACTGTTTGTCGGCTGGATTTGGGGAACCAGGAAGGCGGTCGAGGAAATCCGCCATGGCTCAGCCAACTTTGCTGATGTTCACCTTTTCAGCCTCCTGGCCGGACTGAAGGATGATCCGTCGCACAATGCTCCGGTGCATGTGCTGACCCTGGCTTCCCTGTGGGGGATTTTCATCCGCTTCATTTCCCCGGTCGCGGTTCTGTTTGCCTTTTTTTACACTATCGGTTTATTGAAGCTGCAGTAGGAGGTTGACGGTAATGGTGCTGCAACCAGATTGATGAAAATGAAATGATTAGTGCCTTACAGGTTATTTTCTTGTTTGAAAAACAGTAGTGTCCGGCATGTTTTTTGCGCTGTTTTGAAGTCGGCAACCGGGGCTGTTTTTCGGCGCGACATCGTGAGCTGCCGTTGTTTTTCCCGGCGATTGAAGCGTAAAAGTTGCCTTGTTTGAGCCCTGAAAGGGCGAGTTTGGCAACTTTAGCGACATGAGCCGTTGGAAAAACAGGCAAGCGAGCGCCAGAAAGCGCTGAAAACAGTAACGGTTGCCATCATGTACGAGTTTTTAGCCTGAGAATACAGAAAAAAATTGCAATAAATATTGAGAGCTGAAAACTGAGTGCTGACAGCTC
>JAOZRP010000220.1 GCA_029940125.1 bacterium | reverse complement strand
GTTGACAGTATGCAAGAACCTAACCGGACAGTACTGTTGCCTGGTATTTATCCAGGAACGTTCATTGCCGATGAACTCCATCAGCGATCAGTTTTTATGAGCGTAAAAGCCTTGGCTTTTCAAGGCTAATCGCTCAACCTAGCTTTCAGTTTAACTGATTTGTAATAATTTGCAATAAAATTATCTGTCTATCTGTCACCGAGGAGCTTGACAACCCGCAGGAGTTCGCTGACCCCCCAGGCCTGGGCGTCGCAGCCCCGCTGCTGATGGGGATAATCCCCGTCGGTTATTTCCGGCAGTTGGCCGATGCAGCCCTCGTTGAGCAGGGTGCTGCTGCCGGCCAGCCAGGAACGGGCGGTTTCACGGCTTTTTTGGCCGTAGGTCAAGATCCAGGCCTCGCTGAAGCTGGGAAACAGCCAGGTCCAGGCGGTGCCGTTGTGATAGGCAATCTTTCGCCGGCTGTCTTCATCGCCCGCGTAGACTCCCTGGTAGGGATGTTTGGGATTGTTGAGCAGCTGGCCGTGATGGTAAATGGCCAGCGGTTTTTGCACCGGCCGGTCCGCCAGGCTGCGGATGGCGCCGGGAACCAGCAGTTCGGCGCAGGCCGCCAGAATCTGCCGGCAGCAGGTTTTGTTTTTGATCGCTCCCAGAGTAATGGCCAGCAGCTGGTTGGGGCGCAGGGCGTCGTCCGCCTCAGCTCGGGCGGCTGGAATGGTTTCTGTACAGTGAAGACAATCGGCCAGAAAGCCTTCTTCCTTGAGCCAGAAAAGTCTGGTGATGGAATCTTCAACCTGGCTGGCCAGAGTGTTCCACGGGCCTTGCTGCTCCTGCGGGTCCAGACGGCCCAGCAGGGATAGAGACGCATGCCAGAGGGCCTGAATTTCAATGGGATATCCCTGCCTCGGGGTGCCGGCCGGGTAGTTGGTGTCCATCCAGGTGAAATGAGCCGGGCTGAAGAGCAGGCCCGATGAAGGATCCATGGTGATGCCGTTGGCAGTGCCCCGGATCAGCGAGGTGCCGATGGAAAAAATAATCTCCTTGATGCTCCGCCGGCCGGCCTGGGCCTCAAGAAACTCATGGTTGTTTTCCTTCTTCAGCATATCGTTGACGGCAACCATGAACCACAAGGGGGCGTCGATCGTGTCCCGGTTGCCGGCGTTGTTCCCCTGGATCATGTTGGGCAGGGTACCTCGTTCTTCAAAGCGGCCGAACTGGATTAAAACATTTTCTGCCGCTTCAACCCTGCCGGCCGCGATCAGGCCGCGGACGACGATCAGCGAGTCGCGCCCCCAGTCAAGGAACCAGGGGTAGCCGGCGATCACCGACTGATAGTCTCCCCGCCGGACAATGAAATGCTCCAGGGCCGATGACAGCTCCTGGTCGAGGTCAGGGGATTTGTCCTCTTTTGCCGCCGGAAAGCTTGCCGGCTCCGTTTCTGCTTCCTGTTCCGTAAGTGAATTATCGCCGCTCATCACCTCTGCGGTCAAGGTCACCGTTTCATCGCCACCCAGGGAAGTGCTGAAGTAGCCGGGGCTGAACAGGTCGGAATTGGGGTCCAGGCCGCGCTCGGCTTCCAGCGGCCGGTAGACCATGTACTGCCACTCCGGCTGCCGGATGAAGCGGCCATCGGAAACAGTCATTTCCAGGCGGTGGTCGGCCGCCGGTTGGAAGGTGAAGCCGTGGTCATGGGCGTCAACCGCCGCCGGCCACTGATTTTCCGGGCCAAGGTAGGCCTTGGTGGTCTGGTGGAAGTTGCGGTCTTCGATGTCCGGCCGCAGGATCAGGGTGATTTTTTCCCGGCGGCTCAGGCGCCGGTCCTGGTCGTGATTGTCCGTGCGCTGGAAGGTCAGGAGGATTTTGTTGTTTTCCGGCATCATGGCCATGCTGACGATCAAATGCAGGTTTTCACCCTGCCCGGTGGGTATCCGGTAGTGCCACCGGCCGCGGGAGTGGTAGTCAAACGTAAAGGACTGCAGGCAGTCTTCGTTGACGGCCTGGGAATAACCCTGGAACACTACCCAGGCCCGGCAGCGGCTGAACATGACCTGCCGGTCTACCGGGATCTGGTCGTCAAGGTTGGCGGCCAGCAGGGCATCGTAGCGGCTGTTGATCCGGGACCAGAGAATGCTGGTCCGCATCATGGCTCCCCGGCCGTTGGTGCCCAGGAACAGCAGTGGGGTGTGCAGGATGTCCGCCCGGTTGAACCGCTTCTTGATCCGGACGTCGCGAAGCCTGGAGAGCAGCAGCAGCGGGGCGGCGGCGCTCCTGGTTTTTTCCGGGTCGTAGACCCTCAGTTTCAGCTTCAAGGAACGGTGCCGGCCGGGGACTTCCATGGGTTTGAACAGGATAAAAGAGCTGCCGGTCGCCGTGGGCAGACTGTTTTCACTGCCCAGGATTTTCCGTCCGTCTTCAATGCTTGCCCGAAAGGGAAAGGGGCTGTGTACCAGGAGGAAGTGGTTTGGGGGAATCATGACTTCCCGGCGGCAGTCAACGGGCCAGCGCCAGGTAATTGCCCGCGATTCCTCGCTGTGGGGATTGAGTTCACGGCAGTACTCTTCGGGATCGGCCAGCAGCCGCGCCGCGGCGGCGTCCGGATCGAAGGTCTGCAACTGCTCAAGGCCGTGGTAATGATAGAAAACCTCCAGGGCCTTGGCCCGGGCGACCTGGTTTAGCTGCAGCGTTGCCGGGACCGGTGCTTTTTCCAGGGCCTGGTTGACCAGTTCAAGATCGTGGTGGTTGGCTGACAGGCAGAGCACCTGACCGGGGTCGAGCTCCAGCGAGTGGCGGCCGCCATCGGCGGCGACGGTTATCCGGCGGCCGCTCAAAAGGTCGGTAAACTCCAGGCAGGAGGCAGCGTTTGCCGGGTAGTACCAGGCGGCATTGGTTCGCTGCTCCAGATCCAGGTTGACCAGGATCAGTAAAAAAGTGTCGCCGGTCGGCTGGTAGCGGCTCAGGACAATGAAATTTCCCTCGCCTTCCTGGATCAGGCGCAATTCCACCCGGCCGTAAAAAGTTGGGTGAACGGTGAGGATGGCGTTCAGCCGCCGGATGTGCTCCACCAGGTTGTCTTCTGCGCCCCAGTTCAGTGACGAGGCCTCGTGGACGTCAATCTTTTCGGTGGCCAGCCATTCAACCCCGTTGGTGAAGGCGAAAGCGCCGTTCGGGGAGACCAGGGCGCAGAGGGCCGTGCGCATGCGGGCGTAGGTTTTGGAGGTGGCGGCCAGCCGGTTGTTGTCATGGGTTTCGGCGAAGTTGATCATGATGCCTTTGCGGCTGGAGAGGTGCAGTGCTCCCGGCAGGTAGAATTCTATCTGCCCGCGGTCATAATTTTGAAACAGCTCGGAATAGGCCCAGTCGAAATTGGCGTTGTCCAGCAGTTCTTCGGTGACCGAAATCTTTCCCCCCAAACCTTCCAACAGGAAGACCGTGTCCGGGTATTGTTCCCTGACCCTGGCAATAATGTATTTCCAGGCAGCGGCCGGGATCATGTAGCCGGCATCGCAGCGGAAGCCGTCAACGCCGCGGCGGCACCAGGTGAGAAAAACTTCAGCCATATAAATCCAGAGTTCTCGCTTTTGGTAGTTAAGACGGGTCAAGTCGGCCCAGCTGATGCCCCAGGCCCCGGGGACTTCGATCCTTCCTTCTTCATCCCTGACCAGCCATTCGGGGTGGGTGGCGTGGATGCGGGCTCCCCAGCCCGTGTGGTTGGGGGCGATGTCGATGAAAAGCGCCGCCTGACGGGCATGGATGGCGTCAACCAGTTCGCCGAACTGTTCCAGCGGCGTGGCCTTCGGGTCGAAAACCGCCAGGGCCGGATCCACCGAGGTGAAGTCAAGGGCGGCGTAGGGACTGCCGAAGCGGCCCATGCGGGCGAAGGTGGTTGGGGTGGGGTAGATGGGCAGCAGCTGGATGATCCGGCAGCCCAGGGTGCCGATGATGAAATCCAGCTCGGCGATCAGGTCGCGAAACGTGCCGGACGGCGGAATGACCGTGTAACGGTGTCGGTCCAGGTCTTCAATGCAGTACTTTTCATCCGGGTTCGGGGTCGTTCTGCTCTGCTTGTTGGGACCGAACTGGCGGACAAAGGTATTGTAAACGATGTTGGCCCCACAGGTGGCCGCCGGTTCAATGTTGACGACGGTGTTGTCGCCTTCCGGCCACAGCGGCTTACTTTCTCCCTCGGGGATGAAAAGACATTTTCCGGCAAAGTGGCCGACTTCCAGCAGGGGAACGGTCAGCCGGTAGCAGCGCTCGTCAAGCCGCTCCATCGGCAGGTCGAACCAGTCGCGGCCCAGGGGAGATTCCTCGGCTTCCACCTGGCGGATGATTTCCCGGCGGCCGGTGGCCGCTTGGCCGAGATTGGTGCGCAGCCAGGCACTGCCGGCAAGCGGGGATGACAGCGTAAGGATGAAAGTAATTGTGTCGCCCCGGAAGCGGAGCAGATGGGTGCCGGGACCGGGTTCCTGGCTGAGAATCAACGCGGTATCCATTCTCCTTTTGTATCATAAATGCCGAAAACATGGCAAA
>JAOZRP010000567.1 GCA_029940125.1 bacterium | reverse complement strand
ACTGGTTTACGAAGAAGCCCCTCTCGACAGGAACTATCTCCGCTACAACAACGATAAAGTAGCGTTCAGCCGCACACTGCTCTTGCAAAACCGGGTAAAAAGGATTAAACTGCGCTACCTGGGCGTCTGGGAAGTGAAATCCTCTTCGGCCGCGGACGAATACGAAACCGTCTACCGCTGGCAGGATGCCTTCAGCGGCAAGCAGGAAAACCGGCTGCCCGCCAGGATCGAACTGACCATAACGACCGCCGGCGGCGATGAAAAACTGCTTTTCCCGATACGGGGCAACAATGTCTACAAGCAAAACTTCCTGCATCCTGAATACTGACGACGGCTACGCCCTGCCGGTGGTGCTGCTGATCTCGCTGATTATCATGGCCATCAGCATGAGCATGTCGTTCGTCACCCGCAGCAGCCTGGCCACCGCCTATGACCTCAAGAATCGCAGCCGGGCGATGATGTCGGCGTATTCAGCCATGAACGAGGTTATTTACCGGATTTCAACCGCGACCTTCCGTGGCAACCGCCTGCAGGTCACCACCGCCGACGGCACCACGCAGGACTGGACCCTGTATGGAAAACCGTTCGCGCTGGCAGCAGGAGTGACCATCCGACTCCGTGATACGGGCGGGATGTTTTCACCCCTGAGCAATCCCCGGCAACTGGCCCGGCTGGCCGCCTATGTTTCCGGACAGAACGACATCACCGACCAGTTGATTGACACTCTGTCCGACTGGCAGGATATTGACGTTTTCAAACGGCTGAACGGCGCCGAGGAGTTTGATTACCGGTCGTCGGGGGCTCCCTACGTACCACGCAATTTTTTTCTCCAGCTGCCGGAAGAATTGATGCTCGTCAAGGGATACACCCCCGCCATCTACCGGGAGCTGAAAGATGAGCTGGTCTACTGGGGCAGTCCTTCCAGCAACTACCTCACCATGGATGAAAAGGCCTGGCGGGCACTGCTCCGCGATGACGACCTGGTAGAGAAGCTGGCAGCCATGCGGGAGCAGAGCGAACTGACGGCCTACAACTTCCAGGAACTGACCGGCATCAAGAAAACGGAATACCAGCTTTTCAGCCCCAGCGGCTGGATCCAGGTGTCCATCAAGGCCGAGGCCGGTGAGGCAAGGGACTTCATCACGGCGGTAATTTTAAAAAAACAGGTGTTTGACAAACCGTTTATGATTGCGTCATGGAAAAAATAAAACCAAAAAATATCTCCGCCGGCCGCTTAATGAGCCGTCGCTGCCTCTATGTCGGTTCCCGAAATTTCC
>JAOZRP010000566.1 GCA_029940125.1 bacterium | reverse complement strand
AGGAACAGAGCATTCATTCATGACGAACGCGTCCGGAACGCATGATAAGGAGTTGTGGATGAATGAGTTACAAAAACAAACCCGCAACGGGAAGAACGGCGGACGGACCCGGAATTCCGTCCTGCGGCAACTGGCGACGCTACAGAATATGACGCTGGAGCAACTTCGCGAGAAGTGGCTCGACCTTTATGGCAGCGACCCGCCCCGGTACAAGAAACAGTTCCTCGTCAAACGCCTCGCCTATCGTATTCAGGAGCTCTTTTACGGTGGCCTGTCCGAGAGCGCCAAGACGCATTTACGGCAAATCGCCCAGGGTGATCCCGTGGCAACGGTCGAGCGCAAGGTGCCCGAGGAGCGCAAATCCAATGAAAACATCCTGCCGGGCACAAGGTTCGTGAGGGTCTGGAATGACCGTCGATATGAGGTCGTCGCCCGGGAAAAAGGCTTTGAATACGACGGCCGGATCTTTCGATCACTCAGCGCGGTGGCTCGGGAAATTACCGGCACCCGTTGGAACGGCAAGGTCTTTTTCGGCCTGAAGAAGACCTACGGAAAAAAGAACGGAGGTGGCAAGAATGCTTGATAACGTCAACATGACCTCCACCCGGAAGAAGCTGCTGCGCTGTGCTATCTACACCCGAAAAAGTCATGAGGAGGGCCTGGAGCAAGAATTCAACTCGTTGGACGCCCAGCGGGAGGCTGCCGAGGCGTATATCGAAAGCCAACGAATGCAGGGTTGGCGAGGCTTGCCAGATCGCTACGACGATGGTGGATTTTCCGGCGGCAACATGGATCGTCCCGCGTTAAAACGCCTCCTTGATGATGTGGACGACGGAAAAGTGGATGTAATTGTGGTTTACAAAATAGACCGCCTTTCACGTTCGTTGCTCGACTTCACAAGGATGGTGGAAAACTTCAACGAAAGAGGGGTGAGCTTTGTTTCGGTAACACAGCAAATCAGTACCACCGATTCCACCGGTAGAATGATGCTGAATATCCTGATGACTTTTGCTCAGTATGAGCGTGAGGTTATCGGGGACCGTATCAGGGATAAGATTGCGGCGGCAAAACGACGGGGCAAATATTGCGGCGGCCCGGCCATACTTGGATACGATATTGACCGGGAGAACAAGAAACTGCTGGTCAATCCGGATGAAGCGCCGCTGGTACAACATATTTTCCGGCGATTCACACAACTCGCCTCGGCCAGAAAGCTCGCGCAGGAACTCAATGAGCAGGGATACAAAACCAAGTCGTGGGTCACGAAGAAAGGGAAA
>JAOZRP010000013.1 GCA_029940125.1 bacterium | reverse complement strand
TTTTGTTCAATGCTTTTCCCAGTCGACCGATTTCATCTCTCCTGCGGACAGGAAGGTGCTGGTTAAAATCTCCCAGGGCCATGGCTTCAGCCATGCCGGTCATGGCGGTCAGGGGCCGGATAAGGTGGCGGGCCAGAAAGAATCCTAACAAAAGTGCCATCAGGGCGACCAGACCGACACTCAGGATAATGGTTTTTCTCACTTCAGCCAGTCGTTGATCAACTGTTTTCAAAGGTAGTGAGGTCCTGACATAGCCCAGGAAGTTACCGGATTTATGTACCGAGCGGGCCAGGTACATCATCCTGGTTTGCAAGGTTTTGCTGAAACGGACGGCCAGACCAAATTTATGCAACCGTGACGCTAAAATTTCCGGGCGTTGTCCGTGATTGTCCATGGTCAGCGGGTTTTTGTTGGAATCCGCCAGAACCACCCCCTGGGCATTAATGACCGTCAGTCTGGTGTTCATTTCCTTTCCCAGTGCCTGGACAGTTTGCTGAAATGCCTGGTCAGGCGGTTCTGAGAAGTGGGGTGCAGCCAGCTCAGCAAGCAGTAAAGATCTGGCTTGCAGGGTTGTTTGAATGTCGGACAGTTTATTGTGGGTAGTGTGCCGACCCACTAAACCGCCAATCACCAGGGCTGAAAGCAGGATGACGACTGCAAAAAGACTGTAGATTTTCCATAACATGTGGGATTTCAGCATGGCCATCTCATGTCCTTCCCTCGTCTTTGAAACGATAACCAACCCCGCGGATGGTTTCAATCAGATAGCGATAGTGCCCGAGTTTTTTTCTCACCGCCTGTATATGAACATCAATGTTCCGGTCGACAATAAATTCATCTCGACCTGCAACCTTGTTCAGCAGTCGGTCCCGGGTAAAAACCAGGCCTGGATGACTGGCAAGGAAATAAAGCAGCTTCAGTTCGCTGGCGGTAAAGGAAACCGGTACCTGGTCGACTTTGACCTCATGACGTTCCATATCCATGACCACCCCATCCCGTTCAATACGCTGCCGCGGTAATCCATCACCTTGCAATATCCTGCGGCGAATGACCGCTTTGACCCGGGCCAGCAGCTCTTTGGGACTGAAAGGTTTGACGATATAATCATCGGCTCCCAAGTCCAATCCCATGACAATGTCGCTTTCTTCACCCCTGGCGGTTACCATGATAATAGGAATAGAAGCTGTTTCCGCATCATCTTTAAGCTGGCGACAAACTTCAAGCCCATCGAGTTTCGGCAGCATCAGGTCCAGGAGTACCAGGGTTGGAATCTTTTTCTGGATGAGTTCAAGCCCCTGTTTGCCGTCCGGTGCCGTCAGGACATTATAACTTTCCCGCTCCAGGTTGTATTCCAGTACTTCACGGATATCAGCTTCATCCTCAACGATGACGATCAACCCCTTGCTCATTTTTCTTCCTTTTGCTTATATCGCGGCATTCTTGAAATTCAACAGGATTGCATAATGAAACTATTTGTTGGCTTATGCAGCATCAATATTAAGATAGTATAAAGTTTTTTTGTCAAGGTTCAGAAAGTTTTTCTGTAGAGAAAAGAATTGATTAAAAAATGTGAGCTTTATGGAAAGACAATAACCAGAAAAGCACCCGATTGCCGGGTGCTTTTCTGGTTTAAAAGTGAAAAGAACAATGGGTTTTATTTGTGGGTTGCCCTCAGGGTAGCAGCCAGCTCCTGGATCTCGCCCAAGTCGTCGGTCATCGCCGCCCAGCCGTACCAGTAGGCGTAGTCGGGATTGACGTGGAACTGCCCCTGGTAGGTGCGCATGCGATGCTTCATGTACATGCGGAACAACACCTGCTCGATGTGCGAGGTGCCGTCCGGCAGCTTCTTGTAGCTGTTGCCGTCGGCGGCCGCATAGTCGGTACGCAAAAAGTAAAGAAAATCGGGATAGGCGAAGGCCTGGGCGTTGCGCTTTTTGAGAATCCCGTCCTTGTAAAGGCCGGCGACGATTTCAATGCCCTGGGCCAGGAGCCGGTCGGCTTTTTTCAGCATGTTGTCGCCCATTTCCAGCTGCTTGCGGGCGTATTTTTCCGCGTGGCACTTGGCGCAGGTTTTGATCATTTTTTCCCGTTCGTCTTCCCAGGCTTTCTGGGTCAACCGGGCCAGGTCAACGGCTTTTACCGCTTCCAGACGGGCGGTAGGCTTCCCGGTAAAGGGATCGAGAACGCCGAGCGCTTTCAGGATGGTTACCTGGTCGGCCGCCCACTGTTTGTCTTTAGGCAGCGGCAGGCGAACGCCGAGGAATCCCCAGGCCGTGTGGTTGTTGTGGCTGCCTTCAGGCATATGGCAGGTCTGACAGGTAGGTGCCGGGGCGTTTTTGTCAAGACGGCCGGCCTCCCTGGCAAACCAGCGGGTCCCATGCTTGGCGCTGCTCCACATTTCCCACTGGGGATGGTCGTAGCCCATGTGGCATTGCTGACAGGCCCGAGGATCCTGGGCTTCTTTTTTCGAGAAACTGTGCCGGGTGTGACATTCGTCACAGGAGTTGGTCTGGTAGCGGTATCCCTTGTCCAACTGCTCTTTTTTCTGGGCCTCGCTCTTGATGCCCATGTTGTGACAGCCGCCGCAGCCCCGGCCGCCTTCCATCAATTCGTCCGGTTCCACGTGGGTAATCGGCAGGGCGTTCAATGACGTCCAGCCAAAGTTGTGTTTGCCCTTGGAAAACTGGGCGAACTGCTCTTCGTGGCATTCTGCGCAGACGTGTTCGCTGGGCAGTACCGCCAGGTCGCCGTCATTGGCTTTCTGGTGTTTGGTGCCGTGACAGTCGGCACAGGTTACATCTTCAGCCGCGTGCTTGCTGGTTCGCCAGTCGGCTACCTGTCCCGGAGAGACCTTTTCATGACAGGAGATGCAGCTGTCAGCCGAGCCGGCCATGACGCTGCTGCCGAAGGCCAGGGTCAGGACAAAAGCGGTTGACAAGGCCAGTAGAAAAACATTTTTTAGCTTCATCCTTTCATTTCCTCCTTTTCTTTTGTGATTGAATGGTTGTTTTTTAATATGTGTTTTCCTTGGTTTTTTGTTGTACTCTCCTCCTTTCTTCGATGGTTTATGACAGTTTATACTGATGGCGCAAATGGGTTGAAAGATCCTGGAGCAGCTGAAAAGCTTTTTCCACTGTTTTTTCCTTGTCCGGGTTGATCAGGCAGCAGGTGGCCGGTGACAGAAGGCTGCGGGAAAGAAGGAAGTCCCGATCGAGTCCCTCTTTATACAATCCTTCCCAGGTGTTTTCCAGCAGAGAAATCAGGCTGGCCATGCTTTCCTTTTCAAACGGTTCAAAATTAGTGGGCACGATGCCCCAGACGATGACGCCGCCCCGCTCAAGAAAGCTGATAATCGCCCCGGTGCAGAGGGGCAGGACCTTAGCATTGGTATAGAGGTCAATGGACACAATGTCCATGTCGAAGCCGAGCAGGAAATCCCAGTCCGGGTTGCCGCACAGGTGGATGCCCCGGGGCCGTTCAATCATGGCAAAGAGGTTGTTGATGTCTTCCCGGGCGAAAACATCGCTGTAGCCGGACATGGCGCTGAACAGGAACTGAAGCCCCGGTTCATCGATAAACATGAAAGCGTTGGGATTTTTTTCCTTCAGGCGGGTCAGCTGGACATTGACCCGTTTGGACATGAATTCAAAGAGGAAAGGCCGGACGGTGTCATCGAAAAGGATCGGCCGGTCGTTTTCATCCTTGATGTAGAAGCCGAAGCTGACTGGGCCTTCCAGCTGGCCGCGGATGGCCGGGTAGCCGGAGAGGTCATAGGAGAGGAATTTTTGATATACCGCGGAATACTGATCACTGACGTCAAAATACTCCGGCTCCTCAAAATGGCTGAGGACCTCCTCCAGTTCGTTGATGAATTTATCGCTGGAAAAACGCAGGGTTTGCTTTTCAAGATCCAGGATGATGCCGGGAAAGTGCTCTGCCGCCTGGACGTACATGTCTTCGTAATAATTGTAGTGGGGCAGCTGGGGCCAGAAAGGGATGTCAAGGGACATGGCCAGTTGCAACGCCCGGTCGACGTCCTTGTGCGGCATGACTCCCATGGCCGTGGTCAGCAGGTTCCCTGGCAGTGGCATAGAAGCTCCATTCATAGCGAAAAAGAATTATGGTGCCGGTATATTCCCTCGAGGGAAGGGCAGCAGGATTAAATCGATGTTTTACCCATGGCAAACCGTTGAGAGAATGCCACAAATGCAATAAAAAATCCTTGATGTAAGTCAAAGTACCTGGCGATGAAGCGCAAAAGGTGCTGAAAAATTTCGTCGTCCAACCTGACCATAGCGCTAAAATATTCTAAACGTATTTTCACTCGGATGTCAATACAATTGAAGAAACAATCAGCTGAATAGGGGAATGAAGTCGGTAGCCATCCGTCTATCCGGAAACATTAATTCCCGGATGGAAATTCATTGGTAATATGGATCAGCTCCGGGTTTTTGAGCAGCACCTTAGTGTCCGGTGGAATGGACCTGGTAATCCAGACATTGCCGCCGATAATGGAGCGGGTACCGATGACCGTTTCTCCTCCCAAGATGGTGGCTCCGGAATAGATAATGACTTTATTTTCAATGGTTGGATGACGCTTTACATTTCGATAGCGGTTGCCGGCGTCTTTTGACAGCGACAGGGCCCCGAGGGTTACTCCCTGGTAAATGCGCACCTGGTTGCCGATGGTAGTTGTTTCGCCGATAACGATGCCGGTGCCGTGGTCAATAAAAAAGTGTTCGCCGATTTCGGCCCCTGGATTGATGTCGATGCCGGTCTTGCTGTGGGCGTATTCAGTCATGATCCGGGGCAGCAGCGGCACCTCCAGTTTCCGCAGCAGGTGGGCAAGCCGGTAGATGGTAATGGCAAACAGGCCCGGGTAGCTGAAAATGACTTCATCCACGCTTTTGGCCGCCGGGTCGCCTTCCATGGCCGCCCGGACGTCATCGGCAAGAATCTGCCGCAGCCGGGGAAGTTCTTTAATAAAATAAATGGCGGCTTCATGTCCGCGGACTTCGCAGTGGCTGCAGGATTCGTGGTAGCGGAGACAGTTGTGGCGGACAGCCAGAATGATCTGCTCAGTGAGTGTTTCATGGAGATTGGAAACTTCCTGCCCCAGGTAGTATTCAATGGTGACCGGGTCAATCCGGGTCCGGCTGAAATAGCCCGGGAAAAGGATTTTGCGGCATTGGTGAATGATGTCAATCGTGGTTTCACGCGACGGCATGGGTTCCGGCGCCAGGTGTTCATAGCACTGCCCGCTTTTGCAGGTGGCCGTCAGTTGGCGGACCACCTCAGGTATTTTCTGACGGTGCCGGCTGGAGATTTCCAGCCGTTCGGTACATTGTTCCGGGGTGGGAGTCTCGTTGGAGGCCATGATCGTGTCCTTTGTATCTTCTCACGGAGAACGCTGAAATCACAGGGGAGAACGTGAATAATCTTTTTCTCTGTGAACTTTGCGAACTCCGTGAGAAAATGTGGTTTATCGCTTTATTCTCGGGTGCAGGCATTACTGCCCTGATTGCCAAAAGGCGACATGAGCCGCAGGCGTTCGATCACCGGCGGCAGCTTGTCGATAATGAAGTCGATTTCTTCCCTGGTATTGTAAATGCTGAGGCTGAAGCGAATGGAGCCGTGGGCCATGGTAAAGGGGACGCCCATGGCCCTGATAACGTGGGAAGGCTCCAGGGAGCCGGACGTGCAGGCGGAGCCCGAAGAGGCGCAGATGTTATATTCGTTGAGCATCAGCAGGATGCTTTCCCCTTCCACGAATTCAAAGCTGATATTGCTGGTATTAGGCAGGCGCTGGAGCGGGTCGCCGTTGACCACCGCGTTGGGTATGCGGTAGAGCAGCTCTTTCTCCAGATGGTCGCGAAGTTCCCGGACCCGGGAGTTTTCCTGGTCCATATGTTTTTTGGCCAGTTGGCAGCCGGTTCCCAGGCCGATGATGCCGGGGACGTTTTCCGTCCCAGCCCGCCGGCCCTGTTCCTGGTGTCCGCCGATCAAAAACGGGGAAAACTTGGTGCCCCTGCGGATATAGAGGGCTCCGATTCCCTTTGGCGCGTGCAGCTTGTGTCCCGAAAGGGAGAGCATGTCAATGGCCGTATCCCGCAGGTTGATGGGGATTTTTCCCACCGCCTGTACGGCGTCGGTGTGAAAAATGATTCCCTGGCGACGAACCAGCTCGGCAATCTTTTCGATAGGAAAAATAACGCCGGTTTCATTATTGGCCCACATGATGGAAACGATGGCGGTGTCCGGCGTCAGGCTTTTCTGCAGCTTCTCCAGGTTGAGATGGCCCTGGCTGTCCACCGGCACCTCTGTGACCCGGTAGCCCTGCTTGGTCAAACTGGCGGCCAGTGAACGGATGGCCGGGTGTTCCACCCGGCTGATAACCAGATGACGCTTGTCGGGGTTGGTGGCCAGGGCTGAACGGATGGCGGTGTTGTCGCTCTCGGAACCGCAGCTGGTAAAGATGATTTCGTCGGCGCCGGCACCCAGCAGCTCCGCCACCTGTTCCCGGGCCTCCCGGACTTTAGGCCCCACCTGACCGCCAAAGGTGTGCATGCTGGAGGGGTTGCCATAGTAGTCGCGGAAATAAGGAAGCATGGCTTCCATGACTTCGGGAGCGACCTGGGTGGTGGCGTTGTTGTCCACGTAGATGGTTTTCATGAGGAAACCTCCTCAACCACCAGGTCCGGGGAAACAAACTCCCGCAGCTTGGCCTCTACCAGGTTTTTCATCGTAATTGGGGCGGAGGGGCAGGAGGCGCAGGCGCCGCGGGTGGCCACCAGGACGCGGTTGTCAATGATGTCAACCAGCTCAATATCGCCGCCGTCCTGCTGCAGGGAGTGGCGAATTTCCCGTTCAATAGTTTCCTCAATCAGCTTGATTTTCTGAATGTTGGTCAATGGTTTTTTCTTTGCCGGGGCTGCCTCTCCTTGGATTTTAGCGATCAATTGGCGGATATCTTCATGACAGCGTTCACACCCGCCCCCGGCTTTGGTATAGTTGGTGACGTCTTCCACCGTTTTCAAGCCGTTTTCCCGTACCGCCCGTTCAATCTCTTTGTCGGTGACGCCGAAACATTCGCAAATCACTTCCCCTTCTGCTTTTTTTACCTCGATTCCCCGGCAGGAAGCAATGGCCTGTTCCAGGGCTTCCTGTCCCATAACCGAGCAGTGCATCTTTTCCTTCGGCAGGCCGCCAAGGTAGTCGGCAATCTCCTGGTTGGTGATTCTTTCCGCTTCTTCCAGGGTTTTGCCTTTAATCAGTTCCGTAAGGGCCGAGGCAGAGGCGATGGCGCTGGCACAGCCAAAGGTTTTGAATTTGGCCTCGGCAATGCGGCCTTGGTCATCCAGCTTGAAAGTCAGATGCAGGGCGTCGCCGCAGGCTATGGAGCCCACGTCTCCGACGCCGTCCGGGTTTTCCACTTCACCAACGTTTTTGGGGTTGAGAAAATGTTCTTTGACTTTGTCTGTGTATTCCCACATGATAGCTGCTCCATACTAACGGTTTGTTTCCAGATTGACTGACGGTGTTTTTTCAGCAATCAGTTTTTAAGTAAAGCATCAAAAAGCGGCAGTTTTCGGATGAAAACTAGCTTTCCTTGGTGCCGAAAACCCAGGTGGACAGGTAGCGCTCGCCGCTGTCGGGGAAAATGACCACGATCAGTTTCCCCTGGTTTTCAGATTGTTGCCCGGCCTTGAAGGCGGCCGTGGCGGCGGCTCCGGAAGAAATGCCAACCAAAAGCCCTTCCTCTTTCGCCAGTCGCCGGCACATGGCGCCGGCCTCGTCCGACGAAACGGTCACGACTTTATCAATGATTTCCCGGTTCAGTATTTCAGGGATAAATCCGGCGCCGATGCCCTGGATGCGGTGCGGTCCGGCCGCCCGGCCGGAAAGGACGGCCGATTCCGCCGGTTCCACGGCGATTATTTCCACGGTTCCTTTTTGTTCCTTCAAAAACTCGCCGCAGCCGGTAATGGTGCCGCCGGTTCCAACGCCGGCGACCAGCATGTCAATGGCGCCGTTGGTGTCACGCCAGATTTCAGCTGCCGTTGTCCGTCGGTGTATTTCCGGGTTGGCCGGGTTGCTGAACTGCTGGGGCATGAAACTTCCCGGATTTTCAGCCTGAATTTCCTCTGCCCGCGCAATTGCCCCGTTCATGCCGGCACTGCCGGGTGTCAGGATAATCCCGGCTCCCAGGGATTCGAGCAGCTTCCGGCGTTCAATACTCATGCTGTCCGGCATGGTCAGGATCAGGCGGTAGCCGCGGGCGGCGGCAACGAAGGCCAGGCCGATGCCGGTATTGCCGCTGGTGGGTTCAATAATCAAACTACCCGGTTTTAAGGCCCCGGTTTTTTCTGCCGTATTGATCATGGCTGCCGCGATCCGGTCCTTGACGCTGGACAGGGGATTGAAATACTCCAGCTTGGCAACGATGTCGGCACCGCTTTCATTGGACAGAGAAGAAAGCCGCAAAAGCGGCGTGTTGCCGATTAACCCGGTGAGTGTGTCAGTGATGTTCCGGCTCATATTTTCCCATTTCTCTGTGGAGGCATGATTATGAATGTCCCTTCCTTATACATATTAATCTATATTATTTTTGTCAAGTTTTTTCTGCTACCTTCTTGCTTGTTCCGCTTGCTGGCATGGTCAGCAACGTTATTCATCGGTATCCGGTTATTCGGGGGCTTGGAAGATCGGGGTGGAGGAATTTATTTCAGGGAGATATTCAGGATATCCTGGTTGGCATCCAGCTGGTTCAGTAGCTTTTGCGGCAGCTGGCGCCCGACAAGGCGCAATTCTAAGTTGAGGATGAGCAAGGCCTTCTTCTTGTCATGGTTGAAATTTAACCTGATCAGCTTGACGCCGTTTTCCGTCAGTATCCTTTTGATATTTTCCAGTGCTTCCGGATGATAGTGACAATGCAGCTCAAGACTGTAATAGTGGTCTTTGGGTAGGGTGT
Source organism: bacterium (assembly GCA_029940125.1). Classification (GTDB taxonomy): domain Bacteria; phylum Desulfobacterota; class Anaeroferrophillalia; order Anaeroferrophillales; family Anaeroferrophillaceae; genus DQWO01. Next base: position 7,598 of record JAOZRP010000013.1, on the reverse strand, counting down.
ATTCCAGCCATTTGAGGGCATAGAGCGTTAACAGGCTGAAAACGGTTGACGCGGCTGCCAGAAATAACATGCCCATGCCGGCCGCCATGCCGATGCCGGCTGCTATCCAGAGACAGGCTGCCGTGGTCAGACCCCTGATCAGTCTTTTTGTCTGGATAATGGCCCCTGCCCCCAGGAAACCGATGCCGGTTACGATCTGGGCTGCTATCCGGGCCGGGTCACTCCGGATGATGCTGCTGCTGTCATTGCCATGGAGATAGAGTTCCGGGATCATGAGCGACATGATCATAATGGTGGCCGCTCCAAGGGCAACCAACAGGTGGGTTCGCAGCCCGGCGGCTCGTCCATGCCTTTCCCTTTCGATGCCGATGAGCGCCCCGCACAGACAGGCAACAACAAGACGAGCAAGCATTGTCTGATAAGTAAGCATGTTTCAACATATCATTAATGAAAAAGCTTTTGTAGTATTTTGTTCAAGTCATTAAGCAAATAAGGCTTGGCTGCCACCCCCTGGAACCCGTAATCCTGGTAATGAGCCATCACGTCGCCGTGTGAATAACCGCTGCTGACAATGGCTTTGGCTTGGGGATCTATTTTCAGCAGTTTCTCAATGGTTTCTTTGCCGCCCATGCCGCCGGGAATAGTCAGATCCATAATGACCAGGTCAAAGGGTTTTTCCTCCTTCATGGCCTGTTGGTATTTTTCCAGGGCTTCCTGTCCGTCGGCGGCGTAAGCAACGGTGTGTCCCAGGGCCATCAGCATTTCACCGCAGACTTCCCGAATAATTTCTTCGTCGTCCATGACCAGGATTCTGGCATGAAAAGGTTGTGATTTGTCTTCGTGATGGCTTTCATTCTGATTGGATTGAGCTGCCCCTTCCATTGCCGGCAGAAGAAGGGTAAAGGTGGTGCCCACTCCGAGTTCAGATTGAACCTGTATCCGGCCATGGTGATTCTTGATAATTGAATAAACCATTGCCAGTCCGAGACCGCTGCCTTCGTGCTTAGTGGTGAAATAGGGATCAAAAATTTTATCCAGATGTTTTTTGCTGATCCCGATACCCTGATCAGTTATAGTAATTTTTATATAAGGTTCTTTTTGCTTGTCTGGTGCCGCCCCTTTGGGAGATAATAAGATATTTTCCGCCCTGATGCTCAGGGTGCCGCCATCGGGCATTGCCTGGCTGGCGTTGATGGCCAGGTTGTTGATGACCTGGCTGAACTGTCCGGTATCAATGGAAGCGGGCCATAAATCATCGGCTAGCTCAACCTGCAAATGAATTTTACTGCCTCGCAGAGAAAATTTGGCCACCTCTTCAAGCAAGGTGCCAATATTAGCCACCAGCTGCTTTACCGGTGCTCCTCCCTTGGCGAAAGTCAGCAACTGCTGGGTCAATCCCTTGGCCTGGGACAGGGAGTTTTCCGTTTTGTCCAGATAGTGAAAAACCTTGTGATGATCATCGGGGTACATTTTTGCCAGGGAAATATTGCCGTAGATGGCGGTGAGCAGGTTGTTGAAATCATGGGCGATGCCCCCGGCCAGCAGGCCAATGGATTCAAGCTTCTGGGCGGTTTCCAGCTCTTTGCGGGTTCTGACTTTTTCAGTGATGTCCCGGATGACGATAATAATGCCGATGGTCTTGCCATCCTGTCCCTGAATGGGGGCGGCGCTGTCGGCGATAATTCTTTCTTCCCCGTCTTTAGTAAAGATGGAAACCTGTTCCTGGCGATAAAAGGGGGTTCCAGTTTTCTGTACCTGTTGCAGGAGGTCTTCCGGGAGGTCGCCATTGTTCCTCATGGTTAGAGCCAAAACATCCGTCAATTTTTGGCCAAGGGCGGAATTGTTTTTCCAGCCGGTGATGCGTTCAGCGGCGTTGTTGATAAGGGTTATTTTTCCGGACAAGTCGGTAGCAATGACGCCATCGCCGATGCTGCTCAAGGTAACCGCAAGCCTTTCCTTTTCCGCCACCAACTCCTGAGCGACGATTTTCCGCTCAGTGATGTCGATGGCATTGCCAATGGTGGCTCTTTTCCCCTGATAGGTAATCAGTTCGGCACTGAAATCCAGCCATTTTATAGCCCCTTGTTTAGTTAGTATTTTTACTTCAAAACGTTTAGGGGGAGCTTGTCCATCTTTATGTCGCAAGTCATATTTTTTAATCATTTCCCGCATGTCCGGGTGGATTACTTCCCAGAAATTCATTTGTTTAAGTTCCACTTCCGAGTAGCCGGTGAGCAGGCAGAATGCCGGGTTGACATAGATATAGGTTTTTTGCTGATGAATGAAAATGGATGATGGGCTGGTAGCGGCCAGGATGCGAAATTGTTCCTTTTCGGCCAGCAAATCCTGTTCACTTTGCTTGCGGTCAGTAATGTCGATGGCGTTGCCCATAATCGCCGGTCTGCCATGATAGTGAATGGTTGCAGCGTTGAAATCAATCCACTTCGTGTTTCCCTGCTTGGTGATGATTTTCATTTCGTAGCGTTGGGGAACGTTTGCTCCGGCTTCCCGCTGAATGCCGAAATTTTTGACCATTTCTCGGATGTCCGGATGGACCAGTTCCCAAAATTTCATCTGTAGCAATTCATCAATGGGGTAGCCGCTGATTTCCGTGGCCGCCGGATTGGCGTAGACAAAGCTCCCCTGCTGATGAATGAAAATGGCTGTTGGGCTGGTAACTGCCAGGGTGCGGAATTTCTCCTCGCTGTCATGGAGAGACTCTTCGATTAACTGACGTTTATTAATCATCTGATTGACGGTGGCGGCCAGGTCTTGAAATTCTTTTAAAGAAAGGGAACGGCTGTCAATCTGCCGGTTTTTCTGGGCCGCCTCGGCGAAGAAATTGTTGAATACGGTAAACTGGTGGCGAATTTTACGACTCATGAAGTGGATGATCAGCAGGAGAATGGTGAAGACCAGCAACAAAATGATGATAATGTTGCGCACATCCATGGTCACGTTTTTTTTCAGTTTAACGCGGTAATCGGCAATAATTTTATCCATATCCGGGTGGTAGGCTCCGGCGGCAACGATCAAATCAGCTTTTTTATAGAGTTTGAAGAAGCTTGTTTTCAGCTGCGGCTGCAGGCTGCTGCCAATCTTTTTATACCAGTAGCTTACGTAGCATTCGCCTTTTTCTCTCAGGCCCTGGAGAAATTCACGGCGGAAAAACTTGCCCTTGGCATCAGCAACATCATCGGATATGTATTTGCCAATCAGGTCCGGGCGGCTGGCATTCGCGTACATGATCCCAAAATTCCTTCCGCCGTTAATATTGAGAAGTTTAATGACAAAGACATAATTTTGATTGTGAAGGCCGAAACGGTGGATGTTCAGGTAGTCATTTACCTGGCTTTGAATGGTTTTTTCTATATTGTCCAGGTAGATGCCGGTGCCGACATACCAATTGTAGGGAGAAAAATGTTTAATGAAAGCAACCTTTTGTGGCTTTTTCGGTGAATTCTGCCGCCCCGGTTTACAGAAATGATAGGTGTTAAACCCCTCACCGTTGCCAGAGACAATATTTTTAAAGACAGCCATTAATTCCTGGCCGTTTTCCAGTTCGTGGAGGCTGTGTCCGACGACTTCCGGCAGATTGGGATTCAACAGGAAAACGCCATTGGCATCGAGAATATAGTAATATCCCGCTCCCTGGTCAAACTTGACGGCTCCCAGAGTGGCTTTAATCAATTGTTTGATTTTGTCATCATTCCAATGTCTTTTGTGGGCTTCATGGATGGCCGTGCTTATCTGAAGCGCTTCTTCCACCCGCTCTTTCAGTTTCAAGCGGGCCAGGGTTTCAGCTTGTGACAGCTGGTGATCGATGTATTCAATGACCTGATCCACCTGGTTCTTAAGCTCGATTTTTTGTCGATTGGTAAATTCCCGCTGAAAAGAATCCATTTCCTGGTGAAAGCGGGTGAACTTGTCTCTGATCAGCAGGAAGCCGAGGCTGCCGATGGCCAGAAAAATAAGGAGGATCATGAAGGTGGATATGAGCTGGACGATACTTTTGTTTTTTTGCACGTGACTGCCTGCTCGATAGTTTGCCTGATCTTATGGGGAAATGAAATGTAGCGTAAACCTTACCTGTTGTAATCGGCCGGGATGCTGAAATCTGAAGAAAAGATGGTGAAAATGAAAGGGAAAACAGCAAAAAAAAACCGCTTCCCTGGGTATAAGGAAAACGGTCGTTACAGTGGTGAGAAAAGAGAAAAGTCAGTTTAATGTTTTGCTGGCCTCTGACAGCAGGTAGTTCGTCCGGAAAAGAGTTCCCGGATGGAAACTAAAAAATTTCTTCTTTCAATCGTTTGCCGCTGGTGCTGATGACGATTTTTTTGATCGGCATGATTTTTCCTGCCGCTTCCAGGCCATTTTTAACCATCATCGGCAGGCCGGAACAACAAGGGACTTCCATGATGACGGCAGTAATGCTGTGGACATCATTCTTTTTGAATATTTCAGTGAATCTTTCCACGTATTCGGGTACATCGTCAAATTTCGGGCAGCCCATCATCACCACCCGGTCTTTCAACAGCTCCTGGTGCAGGCCGGCGTAGGCCACGGCGGCGCAGTCGGCCAGGATCAGTAAATCGGCATTCTGCAGAAACGGAGCGTGCGGAGGAACCAGCTTGATCTGCACTGGCCAATGGCCAAGGGCGGAATGGACGGAAACCTGATCCTGAGGCTGGTTTGCTGCCTGACAGGCAGACGGGGCGGCGAAAGTCTGCATCTGGGTGGACGGGCAGCCGCAGGCCAGAGTCTCCCCCCCGGTTGATTCAGCTGTCTTACGCTGTTGCAGGTATGCTTCCACCGCTTCCGGGTCAAAATCTTCGGCAACCCGTTCAACAATGGTGATTGCCCCCTGGGGACATTCTCCCAGGCAGGCTCCCAGACCGTCGCAGTATTTTTCTGCCACCACCCGGGCCTTGCCGTCAATGATCTGGATGGCTCCTTCCTCGCAGGCGGGTACGCAGACGCCACAGCCGTCGCATAGCTCTTCGTCTATTTCAATGATTTTCCGCAGGATTTTCATGTTTTTTCTCCATCTGAATAAGTGGAACGGTTGTTTTGTGTGCATCTATCCGGGAAGGTTTGTTTCCCGATAAATGCCTGCAGCGGTCAGCAATCAGCGTTCAGTATTCCCTACCCGAAAGCGGCAGAACCTCCGGATTGAAACTATTTTGCGTTCAGTACAAGAGTTTCAGCCAGCTGTCGGCCGGTTTTAGTGAGCATATTTTTATCAATCATGCCTTTTAAGGTCGCGGTGTCCAGTGACGCTTCTTTCTTGGCGTCCATCATCTTTACCAACTGTTCGGCATCGTACACGCACTGGTAGTTGACGCTTTCATCTTCCCGGGGCTGCCGGTGGCTGATAATGTCGCAGACCTCATCAATGATCGGCTCCTTGGCTTTCAGGTCGGCAAGCAGCTTGCGGGCCACCGGTGGACCTTCTATTTCCAGGTTTGCCTCACTGGCATCGCCGTATTTTTGCTCGGCTTCCCTGGCGCCGATGTCAAACAGGTATGCGGCACAGAGGACGATGGCCGGAACCCCGCCTTCCTGCTGCACTATCTTTTCCGCGTACCGGGCAACCTTGGTGATGTGTCCGATGCGCTTGAAATCTTTTTTAAAGTAATTTTTAATCTGGATGGCCACCCGGTCTTTTAAAAGATCGTCCCGCTTGGCCAGCAGCTCCGGCGGCAATTCACCCAGGCATTGTTCGGCATACTGGCAGTAAGAGGCGCAGCCGAAATCCATTTTCGGATTGATGATCTGTTTGCCGCAGCCCTTGCAGCGGATCGAGGTCTGGTCTTTAAAAAATTCCAGCATCTGTCCGCAGTTGGGGCAGGGAACGTCAAAAATGGCATCGTGTTTCCAGTAACGGGTATCCTGGCCGGGGCACTTCATGGCAAACTCCTGAATTTTCCCGGCGGCCGGGAAGCCGGCCGCCGGGATAGATGGTTGAGAAAGAATTATTCGCCTTTCATCATGGCGGCGATGTCCGTTTCCACCGTGTCGATGGGTTTGATGTTGAAGTTTTCCACCAGGACCTTAGCCACGTTTGGCGAAAGGAATGCCGGCAGGGTTGGCCCTAAGCGGATGCCCTTGACCCCGAGGAACAAAAGGGCCAGCAGGACGGCGACGGCTTTCTGCTCGTACCAGGCAATGTCATAGGAAATCGGCAGTTCATTGATGTCGTCAAGGCCGAAGACTTCCTTCAGCTTCAGGGCGATGACCGCCAGGGAATAGCAGTCGTTGCACTGGCCGGCGTCAAGGACGCGGGGAATGCCGCCGATGTCGCCAAGGTTCAGTTTGTTGTAACGGTACTTGGCGCAGCCGGCCGTCAGGATGATCGTGTCTTTGGGCAGTTTTTCCGCCACTTCCGTGTAGTAGCTCCGGGATTTCTGGCGTCCGTCGCAGCCGGCCATAACCACGAAGCGCTTGATGGCCCCTGATTTCACGGCGTCCACCACCTTGTCGGCCAGAGCGAGAACCTGGTTGTGAGCGAAGCCGCCGACAATCTTGCCGGTTTCAATTTCAGTCGGAGCAGGGCACTGTTTAGCCTTTGCAATAATGGCGGAAAAATCCTTGCTGCCACCGGCAGGCCGATCAGGGATGTGGGTGGCGCCCACATAGCTGACCACGCCGGTGGTGAACAGGCGGTCCAGGTAGGTGTTTTCTTTTTTCAGCGGGACGAGGCAGTTGGTGGTCAGCAGGATCGGCCCGTTGAAGGATTCGAATTCCTTGTTCTGGTGCCACCAGGAACTGCCGTAGTTGCCGACGAAATGATCGTACTTTTTGAAAGCCGGATAGTAGTTGGCCGGCAGCATTTCCCCGTGGGTGTAGACGTCGACGCCGGTGCCCTCGGTCTGTTTGAGCAGCTCTTCCATGTCTTTCAGGTCATGGCCGCTGATCAGGATGCCGGGATTGCCGCGGACGCCAAGGTTGACTTCGGAAATTTCCGGGTGTCCGTAGGTTGAGGTGTTGGCTTTGTCCAGCAGGGCCATGGTGTTGACCGCTGTTTCTCCGGTTTTCATGACCATCCCCACCATTTCATCGACGGTTAAATCCTTGGTGGTGGAGGCCATGGCTTCCATGATGAACTGGTAGATGTCATCCTGTTCGAAGCCGAGGATGGCAGCATGGTCGGCATAAGCGGCAACGCCTTTAAGGCCGATGATCAACAGTTCGCGCAGGGAGCGTACATCCTCGTTCTCCGTGGCCAGAACGCCGACTGACTTGGCTTTTTCGGCAAACTCGGCTGGATTGTCTGAGAACCAGGTAGCCGCGTCCGGCAGTGTCTCGCTAAAATCTTTGCCGTTTTTTTCCCGGTAGGCGGCCAGGAACCTGTCCCGCAATTGATTCCGCCGCTGCAGCCCTTCTCGGATCATGGCGACGAAGCGATTGTTGTCCCAGCCGGCGTTGGTAATGGTGGCAAACAGGGCTTGGGCGGTAAAGAGGCCGGTTTCCCTGTCCACGCCGCCGTAATCCTTTAATTTGTCGCCATAAAAAGCGATTCCTTTCGTTACGTGGATCAAGAGATCCTGCAGGTTGGCGGTTTCTTCCGGTTTGCCGCAGACGCCCTTGATGGTGCA
>JAOZRP010000565.1 GCA_029940125.1 bacterium | reverse complement strand
CCATTGAGGGGCTGCAGGTGGCTGACCAGATCGTCCACGGCCCGTCCCCAGGCACAACTGCAAACAATAAGAAACAAGGCACCAACCAACAAGACTACCACACGCTTTTTCATTCCATTTCTCCTAGGACACCAACAACAGCAATCACCAAAAAACTGTCCTTCCCTCTAGCAGAAAAGCAAAAAAAAGGGAAGCGCATTTGCGCTTCCCTTTTTTCATTTTCAAACCACAAGGTTAGAATTTGTAGCGTACCCGGGCGGTAGAGATGAAGACATCTTCATCAGAGTCGCCGTCCCGCTCAACTTCAAACATATCCATCGCGTCGTCGGCAAAGAGGTAGCCGGCGTTGATGGCAAATTCCAGGTTGTCGTAAATCTTGTACTTCAGGTAGGCGTCGACTTCAAAGCCGATCTTGTCGTCGTCGCAGCTCTGACCATCATTATCGATGTATTCTACATCCTCCGCGGTCATCATGTACATGAACGCAGCACCCATGGTGGTCTTCTTGTTGGCCTTGTAGTCCACTGCCAGTTTGTTCATGATAAACCCTTTGTCAAGCAAATAGGGTTTTTCAGTAAAGTAGTTGTCGTCGGTAAAGCCGCCCTCGAAGATACAGATAGTATCCATCCGGTCAAGGTCGACGGCCATGTAGGCATCGAAATCGTCGTCATCGGGATCATCGTCGCCGGAGGCGTACCAGAAGGTATAGGTGAACTTCCAGGCATCCATCTTGAAGCCCAGGTCAACATGAAGGAAGTAGGCCTCCAGATCAAAATCTTCATCGTTGACCCCGGGGCCGGCCAGATCAACAAACTGAGGACCAAGTTTTGAATCAAAAGTATAGGCTTCCCGATAATTGGCATCATCGATGCTGCCGGTCTGGTACATGAAATCCCACTTGGCGAACAGGTTGTCTTTAGCCCAGGAACCGTCGGTGCCGATGGTGAAAATCTGGGTATCGAAATCGTTCTTCAGCTTTTTCAATTCGTAATGCTGTGAGGTAATGTTTACAGTATCCGAAGCATCCTTATCGGAATCACCGGTATGATAGACGGCAAAGACGCCCATCTTCAGGCCGTCCATCGGCTTGAAGTTCACCCGGCCGTAGAAGGCATCCATATCTTCGGCATCATCATCCTCACCATAAACAGGATCATCATAGGGACGCAGCCAGGCCAGTTCGTAGTCAACATTGTTGACGGAACCCATGAACTTGACGCCCATGACTGTTTCCTGCCAGTAGTAGCTGTTAACCGTAAACGGCTGCAGACCCATCCTGA
>JAOZRP010000219.1:328-4557 GCA_029940125.1 bacterium | reverse complement strand
ATTCCCGACAATTTCTTGTTTTTTTTGACAGCCTTTCAGGGATAAGGCACTAACCTCTCAACTTAGGATACAGAAAAACTCCGTAGCCTGAAAAACCTTTTTCCCCAAAACAAACGATTTGGAATGTACAAAACACCGAATATCAAACCTGCCGGGCATCCAGCAATGAACGAATGCGGAGCAGAAGATCCTTGATATTATAAGGCTTGCTGATAAACCGATCCTTGCCTAACTCGACAATATCCTGACGGATGCGATCATCAGGATAACCGGAAGCAAACAGTATGGCTATCCCAGGATGGACATCCTGAATCGACGCGGCTAACTCCCGGCCACCCATCGCCGGCATCACCACATCGGTAAACAGCAGATCAATGGTTCCCGGCCGCCGCCCGGCGGCTTCTTTCAACGCCGCCTTTCCGTTGACAGCCTCGATAACGGTATACCCAACCTGCCGCAACTGACGACCCGTAATTTCTCTGAGGGCTTCATCATCCTCAACCAGCAGAATAACCTCATTACCACCGATCGGAAGATTATTTTTCACCTGCTTCTTTTCCTTGTCCCCCTCATTCTTCAACGGCCAATAGATTTTAAAGGTACTCCCTTGCCCCGGTTCGCTGTAAACATAAATACTGCCCTGGTTTTGCTTGACAATGCCATATACCGTCGCCAACCCCATCCCGGTACCCTGCCCCACATTCTTGGTGGTATAGAAAGGCTCAAAAATATGCTCCAAAATCGCCGGTGGCATACCACATCCATTATCATCCACCTGCAGTTGCAGATACCAACCGGGACAAGTCTCTTTATGGGTGGCAACATAATCATGATCCAGAAAAATCTTCGAAGTTGAAATCCTGATCACCTTTTCCATTGACGAAGACTGCTCGTTAACGGCATCACGGGCATTGACCACTAAATTGAGGATCACCTGTTCCAACTGACTGGGATCAGCAAAAATACTGTCAACATTTTCATCCAGCAAGGTAGTCAGACGGATATCCTCGGGAATCAGCCTTTCCAACATTTTTTTCATGTCGGTAATTAATTGATTAATATCAACCGTTCGCGGCATAATCATCTGCTTGCGGCTGAAAGCCAGGAGCTGGCGGGTCAGGGTGGCCGCTCGATCTCCGGCCTTGATAATCTGTTCAACATCCGAATACAGCTTGTTGTCTTTTTCCAGCCCCATCTGAAGCATTTGGGCATAACCGTTGATAACCGTGAGGATGTTGTTAAAATCATGGGCGACGCCACCGGCCAGGTTCCCGATTGATTCCATTTTTTGGGCCTGGGAAAGCTGCTCCTCCATTTTTTTAAAACGGGTGGTATCCCTCAAAACAACCATTCTTGAAACAGAACCATCATCATTAACAATAGGGGAATGGGAAACATGATAGGAGCGATCATCTTTTGGACTGTCCACATTTGATTCAAAGTAGGTCTCATGTTTCTCAGGCGTAACGGTACACCAGGGACATCGGTGGCTCAGGTCATGGATGGCTTGATAACAAAATTCTCCGGTGGCGTCCCGACCGGTTCTTTTGATCATTGCCGGATTCATGTATTCCACCCGAAAATCGGCTGAACAAATATAGACCAGATCGCTCATGGATTCCATCATTGAGCGAAACCGATATTCACTCTGTAAACGCTTCTTTTCCGTCTCCTTGAGTTCCGTGATATCCAAAGCATTAAAGATAATGGCCGCCGAAACTTCATCTTTTTCCAGCAATTTCCACGAAGCAAAAATATTAACCGTTTTACCGCTTTTGTGACGTAAGCGGGATTCAGTCGTCATCATCGCACCATTGTAGAAAGACTCGCGTTGTTTACGGCCTATCGCTTCATATTCTTCATCAGAAAAGTAGAGCATCCTGGCATCCTGGCCCAACAACTCCTGTTCTGAGTATCCCACCATGTCACAAAACCGCTGGTTCACCTCCGTAAACAAGCGGTTCACGGCCACACCGATACCGGTTGGCGCCGCTTGCAAGATAGCGGATATTTTCCGCTCTTTTTCCTCCAGTTTTTCCTGCATCCGCTTTCGTTCCGTAATATCCAGCACGATTCCCTGGTAACGCACAATTTTTCCACGATCATCCCGCAAAATCAAGGTCCGGTGATCCAACCAAACAACGTTCCCGTCCTTGGCAATGATTCTGTACTCCTGATCAATGCGTTTTTCCTGTTGTTTTTCGGCGTAAACCGCAAGGTCACGAAGTATTCGTTCCATATCATCGGGATGGATAACATCAGCGTAAGAAACGGCGCCGCTTAAGAACTCCTCCGGCGTATATCCAAACACGGATTCCACATTTTCAGATACATATTCAACCGGCCAACCCATGTCGTTTTTCCAAATGAAAACAATGGCGGGACTTTGATTAATGATATTATATATTTCTTCCATATGTTCAACCTTCTTTGATGCTTACCCGGAAAGAAGCTGTTTCCGGATGAGAACCTTTTCACCTCTCCTGTTTCTTTCCATGCGGATAAAAACCGCCAATCATGACCAAACGCCACGAGGGCGAACCAACATCCTACCCCTCGCTACTTTTTTTCTCCCGGGGCAAATAGATAATAAACGTTGTTCCCTGACCCGGACTACTTTCAACTTGCAATTTTCCCCCATGTTTATTGACAATGATATCATAGGAGATATACAATCCCAGACCGGTACCGGTACCCACCGCCTTGGTGGTAAAAAAGGGATGGAAGATTTTTTCTTTAACCTCTTCGCTCATTCCCGGACCATCATCACTTATCCGACACCGCACCCATTGATCATCAAAATCCGTGGCAATACGTATAAAGCCTTTGTCTTGCCGTTGCTGCTCCTTAATCGCCTGGGCCGCGTTGACAATAATATTTAGCAGCACCTGGTTGATTTCTCCGGAATTACAGACAATATCAGGAAGGTCAGCCGCCAGATCGGTTTCCGCTTCCGCAACATATTTATATTCATTCCGCGAGACCACCAAAGTCGTTTCAATGGCTTTATTAATATTGTAATGACCGCTTTCGTCCCCATGATCCACCCGGGAAAATTCCCGCAGCTTGACGACAATCTGCGAAATCCGTTCAAAACCTTCCGCTGTTTCCGCAAAAAGATCGTCCAGATCTTCCAGAATAAAATCCAGGTGAGCATCTTCTTCCGCTTCCCGCAGCCGTTTTAGTTCGTCGGGCAACAACCCGGGCTGCGTCTGAACCATTTTATCGATAAATTCCTGGTAGCGAAGAATCAACTGTTTGAACTGCGCCACGTAATTTTTAACGCTTTCGGTATTGCTGGCCACGAAGCCAATGGGAGTATTCAATTCATGAGCCACCCCGGCCGCCAATTGACCGACGGCCTCCATCCGCTGGGAAAGACGAAGTTGGTCCTCCAACAGTTTTTCCTTGGTAACATCCCGTTTCACGGCGGCATAATTAATAATCGCACCAGCTTTATTCTTAACCGGAAAGATCACCGCCTGCTCATCAAACAAACTTTCATCTTTTCGTTTATTTTTAAACGTACCATGCCAGGTTTCACCGGCAGTAATAGTCGCCCAAAGCTCCTGGTAAAAAGCTTCATCCTGTCGACCGCTTTTGAGAATGCGGGGATTCTGTCCCAAAGCCTCGGCCTGGCTGTAACCGGTTACCCGAGTAAAGGCCGGGTTGCAGTAAACAATGCTCCCCTCCAAATCCGTAATCACAATGGCTTCATTGGCTTGTTCCACCACCAGGAACAGCCGCTCCAGCTTTCTTTCCGTTTCTTTGATTTCCGTCAAGTCGAAAAAACAGCCGATCACTCCACCCACAGAACCATCCCGACGCCGGAAACAATCCTTCATGATGCCATAATAGCGCTTGCGGCCATCCGGCAAAATTACTTCTGATTCATAATACTGTTGTCCTAAAGAATCAAAAGCCTTACGATCGGTGGCAGCGGCTATTTCCGTTAATTGGCCATCCAAAACATCCCGAGCCGTTTTCCCCTGCAACTCTTCCTGTTCAACCCCGGTCAGATTGACAAAGGCCTGGTTGCAGCCAATAAATTTTCCTTCCCTGTCTTTGAAAAAAACCGGATTCGGCAATACATTCAATAATTCGTGCAAAAAATACATCTGTTCCCGTTGTTCATCTCTTGCCTGGTGCAATTTGGCAACAGTATCTTCCAACCGCCTCTTCGACTGAAGAATGTTTTGCCGCGACCGGCGCAGTTTCCAGGCCAGCCT
>JAOZRP010000219.1:0-318 GCA_029940125.1 bacterium | reverse complement strand
ATACAGGCGCCAGTATTTGACAAAGGTATCCTTCAAAGCAAAATTCCCATAATCACTATACGGACCAAGACGCAGCTCTTTGATACATTCGTTGACACTATGATAATCCATCGGCACCGTCCAACCGCTGATTCCGGCCGCCCGGGCCTCAGCGCTCTCCATCGGCAGCTCATAAAGCATGACCGCCATTTTCCTGGCCTGAGCGTCCGACACATGTCCCAGCCGGGCACAAGGCCATTCCGGATAAGAACGGGTAGTGTGCAAGATTTTTATCTCCGGCAATTCCGAAGCCGGATGTTCATGCAGAACTTTAAACTA
>JAOZRP010000218.1 GCA_029940125.1 bacterium | reverse complement strand
AATATCGCTTTTTCTGCATTAAAACTTTAGGATTCAGATAGGACAGAAACTGCTATCAGGAAAAATTGTTTCTATCCCCTCCTCTCATCTGTCCACAATGGATAAGCGAAACAGAATATTTTGGGATTTATAAACCGGTTGAGACATTCTTTCACCCGGCGGCCGCACGAACTTCACCCGGGCTGTTCCGTCTTTTTCCCGTACTTCGAGACCTTGAAGAAAAACCACCGGTTTTTCCCCGTCCGCCTTTACGGGTAAAATTAACAAACGTTTCTTCATTTTTGTCGGCCGGATTCTGGGCAAAGCCGTCAACGACCTCGACATCAATTTTTCTGCCCAGCAGGCGCTCGATGGGGCGAAGCAGCTTCTGCTCATCGGCGCTGACCAGTGAAACCGCCTCGCCGCTGCAGCCGGCTCTTCCGGTACGGCCAATGCGGTGCACGTAGTCTTCAGCTACATTGGGTAGATCAAAATTTACCACGTGGGGCAGCCGGTCGATGTCCAATCCCCGGGCGGCAATGTCGGTGGCCACCAGGATTTGCACTTTGCCTTTTTTGAACTCAGCCAAAGCCCGGGTCCTGGCGGCTTGACTTTTATTTCCGTGGATCGCCGCCGCCCCGATACCGTTTTTTTCCAGGTAGCCGGCCAACCGGTTGGCTCCGTGCTTGGTCCGGGTAAAGACCAGGGCCTGCTGCCAGTTCCCGTCATGGATAAGTTTCGCCAGCAGGACACGTTTATCTTTCAAACCTACCGGATGAACCACCTGGTCCACTTTCTCCGCCGCGATATTTTTCCGCGCCACCTCAATCATGGCCGGGTTGGCCAGGAATTTGTCCGCAAGTTTCTTTATGTCCTCTGAGAAAGTGGCCGAAAACAGCAGATTCTGCCGCTTGCCCGGCAGCAATTTCAACACCCTTTTAATATCGTGAATAAATCCCATGTCCAGCATCCGGTCCGCTTCATCCAGGATAAATATCTCCACCGCCGAAAGGTCCACCATTTTCTGACCGGCGAGGTCAAGGAGCCTTCCCGGAGTAGCCACCAGGATATCCACCCCTCTTTTTAAGGTATTAATCTGGGGATTGATATTCACCCCGCCAAAAACAACGGCGGAACGCAGTGAAAGATGTTTCCCGTAAACTTTCATAAATTCTCCAACCTGGGCAGCCAATTCCCGCGTTGGAGTCAATACCAGGCAGCGGGGACGGCGGCTTCGCCTCCCTTCCTGGTTCAGCTTTTGCAGCACCGGCAGCGCGAATGCCGCGGTTTTTCCCGTTCCCGTCTGGGCACCTCCCAAGACGTCCCGGCCGTCAAGAATCGCGGGAATGGCCTGCGCCTGAATCGGCGTCGGGCTGGCATAGCCTTGACTGGCTGTCGCCTTTACCAGTTCAGGTCTGAGACCCAGTTGATCAAATGTCATCATCATACATACTCCAAAGTCCGCCCGGATATTTTTCCAAGGCTGGAACTTGTTTCAAGTTAATACCTATCTCAACTTTCTGATTCACTATGAAAAGCAGCTGAGAAAATGGTAGGAATGTTCCGGCATGGCGCTCGCTCATTATCACCAACCAGCAAGTAGTCGGCTTCCAAATCACGAACAAAAAAATGGCCGTTTTCCGTAAAGGAAACGGCCATTAAGATATCTGGCTCTCCTGGCACACTCATTTCAGAACGTATCAAAAACCATCAATGAAACCCCATCAGTCGCCGAAGCCGACATAAACCATGGTTTCTTCTCTTATCACCGTAAACAACGAATATGGCAATATAACATGAACGATCGCTCAGGTCCAGCAAAATAAACCATGTTTACCCGTAAGCACAATTTCCGGTTCCGGAGCGAAACCATCTGATGCCGGGAAGAAAGCCTGATCACATGACCTGCAGGACCACGGCACTTAAGCCTGGACACCGCCGCGGGAAATTCGCGGTAGACAATACGTTTTATTTAAATTATACCTCAACTTTCTGAGTTGAACTGCAAACCGGCTGAAAAAATTGCCTAGGATTAAAAGAATGATTTGCAACATAAAAATTTCCGCTCTTCTCCTTGCTGCTTTTTTCCTGATTACAGCAACCATGGCACCTTTGCCCGCGAATGCCGGAACGACCACCGCCTGCCATTGTTTCAGGCAGCGAAGCTACGATCCTGAAGCAAAATTTGCCGCTGATGACTACCTGCTGGCAACATGCTTCAACAGCCTGACGGCCAGATCCTTCAACATTTCCAAAAGACAGATCATCATGCTCAAAATGAAAGGGGGCTTCCACCAGGACGACCTGCTGATTGGCCTGCGACTCAGCCGGGATTTCAGCCTCGACCTGCAAGAACTTGTCAGCCTCCGCCAGCAAGGCTATCCGTGGAAAGATATCGTTTCCAAATTCAAGCAGCTGTCGGGAGTCAGCGGCAATACCCTGTTAGACGGGATCCGGACCGGCAAGCCAACCACTGAACTCGGGCAGGAAGTCGCGGACGCCATGGTTGCCGATTTTTACGGCATCTCGAAAGGAAAGGTGAAAAAGTTGAGGGATATTGGTTTTGACGCAAAAAAAACAACGCTGCTGTTCCTTCTCGTTCATACCGCCCGGGTCAAACCAGATGAAATCGTCAACCGGGTTAGGCATAAAGGGGAAAGCTGGAGTGAGATTGCCCATGATTTTGACATTTCGCCGGCGATGGCGGGTAAACTGATCGAAAATTATCAAATCAATTAACGCAAGCCACAACCTAAATCTAATTTAAGCTGTTAGCGTAATGATTCCAGCATGTTTCTGCTTGCAAGCCGTTGCCTCTCAGGTTAATTTATTATGGCCGAATGCTGATGGCCAAAAACAAGCTGCTTAACCTTGGAATACATGATTGCGGGGGGAAAAGTGGAAATGCCAGAAAAAATCAAGACCTTAAAACTAAGCAGATTGGGCTACCACCAGGATCCTGATTACGAAAAGCCGCTTTTTAAAATCCCAGAAACAGCCCGTGACCGTTTGTTTGCCAGGCTGCGATTCCTTTACGGCGAAGCTCCGGCCCGTGAATACCTGCCTGAACTGGAGCGAATCATCAAGGTTCATGCCGCCCATAAATCGTCAGAGATGATTGAAGCTGAACAGGATTTTGATCCCGGCGAGCGCTTCACCGAAAAGGATATGGTCCTGATCACCTACGGCGACATTCTGGACAACCATGCCGGCGGCACACCGCTGGCAACCCTTCACGAGCTGGTCAACACCTATAACCTCGGCGCCATCAACACCCTGCACATCCTGCCCTTTTTTCCCTATTCGTCGGATCGGGGCTTTGCCGTCATTGATTACCGGCGCGTGGACCCCAGGCTGGGAAGCTGGGAGGACATCAGGGACATGGACGGGGATTATGACCTGATGTTTGACGGGGTCATGAACCACTGTTCTTCACAAAGCCAGATGTTCAAGGAATATCTGAACGGCAATCCCCGCTTTCAGGATTTTTTCATCTCCTACGCCTCTCCTGAGGACCTGACTCCGGACCAGCGGAGCAAAATATTCCGGCCCCGAACCTCAGACATCCTGACCAAGTATTACACCATCAATGGTCCCCGCTACGTTTGGACAACGTTCTCCGACGACCAGATTGATCTGAATTTCAGGAATCCGGCCGTACTGACCCAGGTGGTCGACGGTCTGCTCTTCTACGTGCGCCACGGAGCCGATATCCTGCGCCTGGACGCCGTCACCTACATCTGGGCCGAACCGGGAACTGAATGCGTACACTTGCCCCAAACCCATGAGATCGTTAAACTGATTCGCGACGTTCTGGACACGGTGGCTCCGGGCGTCGCCCTGTTGACCGAAACAAACGTTCCCCACCAGGAAAACGTCTCCTATTTCGGCAACGGCCGGGATGAAGCCCACATGGTTTACAATTTCGCCCTGCCGCCCCTGGTGCTGCACACTTTTTACTCCCAGGATACCTCAGCACTCTCGCGATGGGCGCGGTCAATGACCAACCCTTCACAGGTTGCCACTTTTTTCAACATCCTTGACACCCATGACGGCATCGGGCTGATGGGGGCCAGAAATATTCTGACCCAAACCGAAATCAACGCCATGACCGAGCGGGCGATTGAACACGGCGCTTATATCTCCTACAAAACCAACGAGGAATATGTCAACGAACCTTACGAGATCAACTGCACCTGGTGGAGCGCCATCAATGGCGACAACAGCAGTGAGGAAATGGCATTGCAGGTCAAGCGGCATCTGGCTTCACGAAGCATCGCCCTGGTCCTGCAGGGAGTCCCCGGTCTTTACATCCATGGATTGACCGGAATTTCAAACGACCATGGACTGGTCGCCAAATCCGCTCACAACCGTGACGTCAACCGTGGGATTATCGACCCGGCGCAGATTGCCGAACAGCTTAACGACCCCCGGTCGCGGCTCTCCCTGCTTCGCCAGGGCAACAGCCGCATGAATCTTGTCCGCACAAGCGAGCGGGCATTTCACCCTCACGGAAAGCAGCACGTTTGCATGACGACCCCGAAAGTCTTCACCGTTTTGCGATCCTCCCCGGAGGAAGATCAGCATATCCTGGC
>JAOZRP010000217.1 GCA_029940125.1 bacterium | reverse complement strand
GGCGGCCCAGCCGGTTTTTTGGCCGACTGGGCCGCCGCGGTAGTTGCTGCATGTTTAGCTTTTGCCGGTGACCTCAGCTTTAAGCTCTTTTTTAAGGATTTTTCCGGTGGCGGTCATGGGCAGGGACTCGCGGATGTCCACTATCCGGGGGTATTTATAGGCGGCCATTTGTTCCTTTGACCAGGCGATGATTTCATCCGCCGTGGCCTGCTGGCCTTCCTTTAAAACCACCACCGCCTTGACTTCCTCTCCATACTGGTCGTCGGGAATGCCAATCACCGCCGCCAGCGAGATGGCCGGGTGGGTCAGCAGCACCTCCTCGATTTCCCGTGGGTAGATGTTGAAACCGCCCCGGATGATCATGTCCTTGACCCGGTCGACAATGTAGAAAAAGCCGTCCTCGTCCATTCTTCCCAGGTCGCCGGTATGGAACCAGGTGGTTCCCTTGAATGCCGCCTCCGTTTCCTTCGGTTTGTTGTAGTATCCCTTCATGACGTTATGGCCGCGGATGACAATTTCGCCCACTTCTCCTACCGGTACTTCCTTGCTTTCCTCGTCGAAAACCTTGACTTCAACGCCCCAGATGGGAAAGCCAATGGAGCCGGGCTTGCGGGGCTTGTGCATCTGGTTGAAGGTGGCCACCGGGCAGGTTTCCGAGAGGCCGTAGCCTTCCATGATCGGAATGTCATATTTTTCCTCCATGCCCCGGATGATTTCCAGGGGCAGGGAAGCGCCGCCGGAGGCCCCGATGCGCAGGGTTTTGCTGATCAGGTCGAAATCAAATTGGTTTTCCGTGTCATTGTAGTTGAGCAGGGCCCAGTACATGGTGGGAACGCCGGCAAAAACCGAGGCTTTGTCATTCTGGATGGCACTGAATATTGCTTCCGGGGTAAATTTGGGAATCAGGACCAGGCTGTTGCCGTGCATAAAGCCGGCATTCATCTGTACGGTCTGACCAAAGGAATGGAAGAGGGGCAGTGAAATAACATGGATATCATCATAGGTTAAACGCAGCAGGTCGCGGGAGCAGATGGCATTCATCAGCATGTTGGAGTGAGACAACTCCGCGCCCTTGGGGAAGCCGGTAGTTCCTGAAGTGTAAAGAATAACCGCGGTATCATCCGGGCTGGTGGGGACGGTTTCGAATTCAGCTGCCTGGGGAGCCAACATCGCGCTCAGGGTTTCGGCGCCGGCGATGGGCGAAGGCGCCGCCGGGTCCGCGGTCATCAACCAGAAGTGCTGGCAGTTGTCGACTTCCTGGAAACCTTTGAATCCTTCCTCTCCCATGGGCAGTTCCGGCGTCCCCTGGAAGCAGAAAAACGCCTTGGCTTCGCAGTCTTCAAGGTAATAGGCGATTTCACGGCCCTTGGAAAGGATGTTGATGGGTACCACCGTGGCCCCGGTTTTCAGAATGGCGTAGTATACCATGGGGAAGTACGGCAGGTTCGGGCAGCTGATGACAACTTTATCGCCTTTTTGGATGCCGGCCTGCACCAGCCCGTTGGCAATTTTGCTGCAATAAGCATTCAATTGGGCAAAAGAAAACCTTTTTTCGCCGAAAATAATGGCGGTTTTTTCGGGATATTCCTTGGCACTGTAGTCCAGCACGGTTGACAGGTTCAGCATGACTTCCTCCTTAATTTTCAGGTTTAAAAAACGTAACAATCAATGTCGAGTGAAATTTCCAGATGCCCACAATACATTGTTTTATTCATTTATGATGATTAATGATAATTGTCAAGGGAAGAGAGAAGGGGAATGGAATATTTTTCTGACAAGCTCATTACCACCGTTGCGTGGTTTGACCTTTCAAGGAATACTGTGCTACGAGAAGAGAAAAACCGATATGGAAGAAGCTTTTTCAGAAAGTATCAACTGGATATTCAGGGATATTGTATTGTGACCGTGTTTTCCGGGAATCTGGCTAAAATGGTGGCTGAACTTGCCGACCCGGTTTCCTACCGGCTTCCGGTGGGGACGATTCTGGTCCCTCTGAATCAGTCTATCGGCCGCCGGTTGACGATCAAATTTGACGGCCGAATCAACTGCGTTGCCTGTGGCCGACTGATTAAAAAAAGTTTCCAGCAGGGCTACTGCTTCCCTTGCGTGCGGAAACTGGCCGCCTGTGACATCTGTATAGTCCAGCCGGAAAAATGCCATTATGCCGCCGGAACCTGCCGGGAGCCTTCCTGGGGTGAAGAACACTGCCTGCGGGACCACTACGTCTACCTGGCCAATACTTCCGGGGTGAAGGTCGGGATTACCCGGCTGCCCCAGGTTCCCACCCGCTGGATTGACCAGGGGGCGGTCCAGGCGCTGCCCCTTTACCGGGTCAGCGAGCGTCTGGTTTCCGGCCTGCTTGAAGTGCGGCTGAAAAAGGAGTTGAGCGACCGCACCGACTGGCGGCGCCTGCTGCGCGGCGATCCGCCGAGAATTGATTTGCCGGCGCTGGCCGGAAAGCTGCATGAAGGGCTGGCGGCCGAGATTGCCGGGCTGCAAGAACATTTTGGCGTCGATGCTGTTGTTTTTATGAAAGATGCCGTTCCAGTGGACATTGTCTATCCCGTTTCCCGCTATCCCGAAAAGATCCGTACCTACAACCTTGACAAAACCCCGGAAATCAGTGATGTACTGCTGGGCATCAAGGGCCAGTACCTGATTTTTGCCGGTGGAGTGCTCAACGTCCGCAAGTATGGCGGCTATTATGTCGAGTTGACCGTAAATGAGTGAAGAGCGCCGGCCCCGGGTTTGCCTGCCGGCTCTTTTCCAGAACCTTTGAAAGTGGTATCCCCGCATTGAAAAAAATTTTGCCGTATGTACTCCTGGTCCTGGCCGCTTTGTGCTGGGGGGCCAACTTTGTGGTCGGTCGGGCGCTTCACAATGACATCCCTCCCCTGGCGTTCAATTTCTGGCGCTGGACCATCGCTCTGCTGTTTCTGCTGCCCTTCAGTGGTGCCAGGCTGTGGCGGTATCGGTCGATTGTCCGCCGCCATCTGCCGCTGATTTTCATGCTGTCAGCTACCGGGGTTGCCGGTTTCAACAGCCTGGTGTATACTGCCCTTCATTCGACCACCGCCATCAACGCCGCCCTGATGATTGCAACCGTTCCCCTGCTGGTGCCGGCGCTTTCCTACCTGTTTTTCAGAACGCCGTTGACGGTTCTGCAGGGAACGGGTACGATCATTTCCCTGCTGGGAGCCCTGGTGGTGATCGCCCACGGAAAGTTGTCGCATATTCTGTCCCTGGATTTTTCCGTCGGCGACCTGCTGGTATTGACGGCGGCTTTTTTCTGGTCGCTTTATACCGCTTTTTACCACCGGCGCCCCAAAGAAATTCCTCCGGTTGACTTCCTGACCATCATTACCCTGCTGGGCATAGTGCTGCTGCTGCCTTTTTATTTCCGTGAACTTGCTGTCATGGGCGGCTTTTCCCTCACGACAACCAATGTAGCCGCTATCCTCTATGTGGCCCTTTTCGCTTCCGTCATTGCCTTTATTTCCTGGAATCACGGCGTTTCGCAGCTTGGGGCGAACCGGGCCGGCCTGTTCATCCACTGCATGCCGGTATTCAGCGCCATCCTGGCGGTCGTCTTCCTGCGGGAAAAACTTTTCGTTTACCATCTGGTCGGGCTTGCCCTGGTTGCCGCGGGCATCATCCTGTCTTCATGGGCGCGGGTCAGGACCGAATCGACTGCCGCCGGCCGCGCGGGATGAGATGAAAACGTTTACCGCCAATCCCATGTATCGCTACCTGATCGTCCTGACCATTGCGTCAGCGGTGGGTCTGCAGGCCTGGCGGACCTTGTTCAACAACTTCGCAGTGGAGATTGTCGGCCTGAACGGGGCCCAGGTGGGAATCATCCAGTCGGTGCGTGAGATTCCCGGCTTCCTGGCCCTGCTGGCGGTGTATTTTATCCTGATTATCAAGGAGCATCACCTGTCGGCACTTTCCATCCTGTTCCTGGGTCTGGGCGTTGCCCTTACCGGCTGCCTGCCCAGCTACAGCGGCATCATCATTACCACCCTGATCATGAGCTCGGGGTTTCATTACTACGAAACCACCAACCAGTCCCTGACCCTGCAGTACTTTGATAAAACAAAATCTCCCCTGGTTTTCGGCAGCCAGCGCCGCTACGCTGCCCTGGCCAATATCGCCGTCGGCATTTTTATTTTTTTTGCCCAGCCTTTCTTCAGCTACCAGCAGCTTTACCTGCTGCTGGGTGTGCTCCTGGTTGTTGTGGGTGTCTGGGGATTTATGCAGAAACCGGTTGATAAAACCTTGCCGGTGCAGCATAAGAGAATGATCCTGCGGCGAAAGTACTGGCTTTTTTATTTCCTTACCTTCATGTCCGGGGCCCGCCGGCAGATTTTCATTGCCTTCGCGGTTTTTCTGCTGGTAAAAGTTTTCCATTTTTCCCTGCGGGAAGTAGCGGTCCTTTTCCTGATCAATAATGCCATTAATTTTTATCTCAGTCCCTTGGTTGCCAGGGCCATCATCAGGTTTGGGGAGCGAAAGATTCTGTCCTTTGAATATGGCAGCCTGGTGCTTATTTTCATCGGCTACGCCCTGGTGCAGA